>CAXNNN010000411.1:0-4032 GCA_964203095.1 Verrucomicrobiaceae bacterium
TCGATGCCCAAGCCGATGCCGCCCAAACCCGCCAGCGATAGCAGCACCAGCGACGCCTGCTGGCCAATCAAGAGCAGGCAGCCCGCCCGATGCTGCCATGCCATCGCCAGCAACCGGCGCAGCAGTTCGCGCTGAGTGTAGGCAGGGGGAGGCATGGCGTGAGAGGAAGCTTAGCGATGGGATGCGGAGTGAGCAAATGTGAGATGAAGTCAGAAAGTGCTGAGTATTTGGTCTTTAGTGCTTGGTGCCTCTGACAACGAAACTCATCACCAAGCACCCATCACTATTCACTCTTGGTGTTCCACTGTTCCCTTGAACCCCGTCATGCCCTGCCGCGCGTATTGACAAGGTCCCCCACCCCTCGTTGATTCATCCATGTTCCAGAACGATTCCCCCATCTACACCCCGCCGCAGAACAACTACATCATCCCCACCGTGATCGAGTCCGAAGGTCGTGTGGAGCGCGCGTATGACATTTACTCCCGCCTGCTGAAGGACCGCATCATCTTCCTCGGCACACCGATTGATGATCATGTGGCGAACATCATCATCGCCCAGTTGCTGTTCCTCCAGATGCAGGACCCGAAGAAGGACATCAACATCTACATTAACAGCCCTGGCGGCAGCGTGACTGCAGGCTTGGCGATCTATGACACGATGCAGTTCCTCACCTGCGACGTGTGCACCTACAGCATCGGTTTGGTCGCCAGCATGGGCTCTGTGCTGCTGGCTGCGGGCACTAAGGGTAAGCGCTATGCGCTGCCGAACTCGGACATCATGATCCATCAGGTCTCCGGCGGTGCGCGCGGCACGGCCTCAGACGTGCGGGCCACGGTGAACTACATGTTCAACCTGGAGAAACGCCTCAACGGCATTCTCGCTCACCACACTGGCAAGTCCGTCGAGCAGATCGAAAAGGATGCTGACCGCGATAACTACATGAGCGCCGCCGAAGCCGCCGAATACGGCTTGGTGGACAAGGTGCTACAAAACCAGAAGCAGCTGCCAGGGGCCGTCGTCGAGGAAGCGAAGTAAGCCTGATTCATGCATCAGCGGCGGTCCTCTTCACCGAAGACCGCCGCTTTTTCTTTTGTTGCCATGTCCGCCTACACACAGCTCTGCCAGCTCGCCGACGAGATCACCCTATTGGAATCCACCTCCGCCACGCTTGGCTGGGACCAGGAGACCTACATGCCGGAGGCCGCGCTCGACTATCGGGCCAAGCAACTCGGCTACCTCAGCGGCAAGTCGTTCGCCCTGTTCACGTCGAAGAAGTTCCGGCTTCTGCTCGATCAAGCGGAAGGCGAAGAGTTGTCCGCCACGGGCAAGGCGAACGTGCGCGAGTGGCGTCGCCAGATCAATCGCGCGACCAAACTCTCGCGCAAGCTGGTGGAGGACTTCAGCCAAGTGACCACGCACGCCAAGGCTGCATGGGCCGAGGCGCGCAAGCAGTCGGACTTCAAAACCTTCGCGCCACACCTGGAGAAGATCCTGAAGCTGACGCGCAGGAAGGCGGACCTGTGGGGCTACGCGGGCGAGCCTTATGACGCGCTGCTGGATGAATACGAACCCGCCGCGACCGCTGCGGAGATCAGCACGTTGTTCGACACGTTGCGTCCGCAGTTGTCGGCCTTGGCGAAGGAAGCTGTGGCACGCAGTGCAGCGGTGTCGGCCACGCTTTTGGAGGGCGACTATCCCATCGCTTTGCAGCAGCAACTGAATCGCGAGGTGGCGGCGAGCATCGGCTTTGATTTTGATGGCGGACGCATCGACACCACGGCGCATCCGTTTTGCACACGGCTTGGTCCGAAAGATCAGCGCCTGACCACACGCTACGACGAGCGTGACTTCACCTCGTCACTCTTCGGGGTACTGCATGAGGCAGGGCACGGCATGTATGAGCAAGGGCTGCCTGCGGACGACTATGGCTTGCCTTCTGGCACATCGGTGTCGCTGGGCATTCATGAATCGCAGTCGCGACTTTGGGAGAATCACGTGGGCCGCTCGCAAGCGTTCTGGGAGAAGTGGCTGCCCCGCGCGAAGGAGATCTTCCCGGCGCTGCATGTGTCGGTCGATGAGATGGTCGCAGCGGTGAATCGCGCGGAGTATTCCTTCATTCGGGTGGAGGCCGATGAGGCGACCTATGACATGCACATCATGCTGCGCTTCAAGATTGAGCGCCTATTGCTAAATCGTGAGCTGAAGGTCAAAGACGTGCCCCAGGTGTGGAAGGCCGAGTTCCAGGACTTGTTCGGCCTCACGCCACCCGACGACGCGCGCGGTTGCTTGCAGGACATTCACTGGAGCATGGGCGGCATGGGCTACTTCCCCACCTACACGCTGGGCAATCTAAATGCCGCGCAGCTTTTCCATGCTGCCCGAGAGGAGGCGACGATTCGCCATGACACCGATCACGCCAACTACGCGTCCCTGCTCGCGTGGCTGCAGACCCGCGTGCACGCCCACGGCTCACAGCTTTCACCACGTGAACTGATGGCGGTGGCGACTGGTGAGCCGACCGATGCCAAGTGGCACCTAGCGCACCTGCGGGCGCGGTTCTTCAGCCCTGTTTGAAAATGCTTGGCCAACGTTGGGTAGAAAGGTAGGGCGCTCTGTCCCCAGAGCGCCGTCATGGCTGGCCGAAGAGGCTTCGTTCCAGCTTTTTTAACCAAAGTCCTCCGGCTTAACGGTGGCGGGCTAGGGCCAGCCCGCCCTACCCAAAGAGGTCCTACCGCTTCTTCGGCAGCCAACCCTCCAGCGTGGTCACTGGCACCGTGGGTGCGGTATCGGCCTGCGTGAAGACGATGGAGAGCGTTTGCTCGCCCTTGCCTTGCAGCCCGACCTTCAGCACCGTGATGCCTTTGAAGCCGCCAATCTGCTCGTTGGCCTTCCAGATTTTTTCGTCGATCTCACCGGTCGTGAAGGTGGCTCCAGCGGGGGACAAGATGGTTGCCGTCAGCTTGCTGTTAGCGCTGGTCAGCGTGGCTTTGTTGCCTGCAACAGCGACGGTGGCCTTGGTGTGCATGACCCAGGTCGGCTCGCCGCCTTTCAGGTTCAACTCATCCTGCATGATCACATGCGGGCTGGCTCCACGCACCAGCATGACGCCGCGTTTCAGCTCCTTGGCATAGCGCGAGTAGGCATCGCTCAAATCAACAATCGCCACCCCTCGCTCGGGCGTGCTGGCGAAGCCGACGATCTCCGCCGTAGCATCCAAAGGCTGGCACCCCTTGGGTGCATCGGGCACAGCACCTTTCTTGGCAGGGGCTTTCTTTTTCTTATCGTCGTCGACCGGCGGGCCAGCGAACTGCCAGGTGTTTTGGCCGAAGGTGCCCTCGCGATACATCTCGAACTTCTTTGGGTCATAGTGATTCTTCAGCACGCGATCAGACTCGGTGCCCAGGTCGATACCCCAGCGCACGCCCCCCGCATCCAACACGAAGGTGCCAAGGTCGAGCTGGCCAGTCATGCGCCCGTTGTCGCCGCCCTTGATGCCGACAAACATCGCCTTCGGATCGTTCCAGCCGCTGCGCAGCGTGGCCACGTGCTCACCAGCGAAGGCGGTGTCCGTGGCCTCCGGTGTGCCGTAGCCGCCCATATGCGGGGTGTGGTAGAGCAGCTGACCTGCAAGGCTCATGCCCGAAGTCTCAGGGCTGAGGGCGGCGCCGTTGGACCGCAGTGCGGGCACGCCAGGATTGCCATGGAAGGCCGCCAGGAAACTGGTCACCCAGTTGCGCGTCAGCGTGCCACCTTGAGAGTCGCCATAGTTGAAGATGTTGCCACCCGCTGTGCCTGTGAGATGCATGCGAGCGAAGCCTGCCTGTGGCACGCCTTCCACGAAGGGAATGCCGAAGTCGTTTCCGGTCGCCGCGCGCAGGGTCATCACGACAGCGGCCGTGACATCGAGCACTTCGTCGCCTGCATACACGCCATCCGGCCAAATGCCGGAGGGAGCGAAGCGCGTAATGCCCTCGCCGAAAACCTTCATCGCCTGATTCGCCGCCGGACCCGCCACGCTGGGCTCTTCATCAG
>CAXNNN010000412.1:0-4032 GCA_964203095.1 Verrucomicrobiaceae bacterium
AGGGTGCCTCTGCGCTCAAGTCCGCCGCACAGCATTTCACGCTGCGCAATCGCAAGCAGAAGGAAGAACCAACGACCGAGGAACTGCTGGCGAACATCAATCGCTCGCTGCCCTTCAGCGATGACGCTGAAAAGGGCGTGCTCAGTGGCATTCTGCAAGACCCCAATGAGCGGCTGAGCGAATGCCGTGTGGAGATCCCGGTGGAGGCCTTTTATCATGCGGCCAACCGGATCATTTATGAGACGCTACAGTCCTTCTATGACCGCAATATTCCGCTGGATGTCACCACGCTGACCCATGCGCTGCGTGAGAAACAGGTGATCGACAAGATAGGAGGCCCCGGTGCGGTCTCGGACCTCTACAGCTTCATTCCGATCCGCGCGCACTATGAGTTCTACAAGAAGGTGCTCATCGACAAGCACCTGCTGCGGCAGATGATTCACGCCTGTTCGCTGAACATCCACTATGCCTACGAGCATGGTCGCGAGCACATCGACGAAGATGTGGATGGCGAGATCGACAAAGCAGAGCAGCGCATCCTGGCGGTGCGGGAAAATGCGAAGTCGGCGGATGGCATCAAGCCCATTCGCGATCACGTGATGGATGCGATCGATGAGATCGAATACATGCTCAATCACCCTGGGGAACTGCGGGGACTGTCGACAGGGTTTGGTAAGTTGGACAACCTCTGCGCGGGGCTGCAAGGCAGTGAAATGTTCGTCATCGCGGCCCGTCCCTCAATGGGCAAGACCTCCTTGGTCATGAATATCGTGGAGCACATCTCCATGGACCTGAATCACCCCGTGGCGGTCTTTAGTCTGGAAATGAGCGCCGCCATGCTGGTCAAGCGTCTGCTGGTCGCCCGGGCGCGCATCAGCATGTCGGACCTGATGAAAGGTCTGCGGAGTCGATCTGACCAGGAGAAGCTGAGCCATGCGACCAAGGACCTTCAGCGCAGCCAGATCTTTATCGATGAAACGCCAGGCTTGGACATCATGGAACTGCGCGCGAAATGCCGCCGATTGCACAAGCAGCATGGCATTAAGTTTGTCGCCATCGATTACCTCCAGTTGCTCACGTCTAGCTCGCGCCGAGCCAAGGACAATCGACAGATCGAAATCGCCGAAATCTCTGCCGGTATCAAAGGCATCGCCAAGGAGCTGAACATCCCGATCATCGTGCTCGCGCAGTTGAATCGCTCGGTGGAAAGCCGCAAGGGCCAGCGCCCCATGCTCTCCGACTTGCGTGAATCTGGCTCCATCGAGCAGGACGCGGACATGGTTGGGCTGCTCACACGAACGAACTACGCAGGCAGCAAGCAGGTCGAAGAGGATGACGATGACCGTAAAGGCAAGGGGAAGGGGCGAGACAAGGAGGAAGCGGATGAGAAGAACAAGGATGACGCCTTGCTGATCGTAGCGAAGAACCGAAACGGCCCCACCGACGACGTGCACCTGACCTTCATCGACCACTCCATGCGCTTCATCGAGCGTGAGGCCCGCGAGGACGAGAAGAACTGATCTTGCGATATGCTGCGCTTTCTCATCAGTCGTCTGTCGCAAGGAATCGCGGTGATCATCGCTGTCATCGTCCTGACCTTCCTGATGCTGAAAGCCGCCCCCGGCAGCCCATATGACAAGGAACGCGGCACCTCAGCCGTGGCCAAGGAACGGCTCGACGAGCTGTATGGCCTAAACAAGTCGGTGCCGGAGCAGTTGATGCTTCATCTCGCCAAGTATGCGCGCTTTGACCCAGGCCCATCAGATCGCTACAAGGGGCAGTCGGTGACGGATATCATTGCGAGCAGCTTTCCCGTTTCGGCTGCCTTTGGTTTGCCTGCGCTGCTCTTGGCGATTGGGCTGGGTGTTCCACTGGGAGCCCTTGCGGCCCTGAAACCCGGCAGCCTGGAGGATCGAGCGGCCATGCTCTTCGCCACGCTCGGTATCTGTGCGCCGAGCTTGGTGCTGGGGCCTGTGATTGCGATGACCTTCGGGTTGAAGCTGGGGTGGTTCAATGTGGCAGGTTGGTATGATTCAGATGATTGGGTGCTACCAGCACTAACGCTGGGCTTGATTTATGCGGCCTATGTGGCCCGGTTAACAAGGGGAGGTTTGCGCGAGACCTTGGCCAAGGACTTCATTCGCACGGCACGCGCAAAAGGGGCTAGCGAGGGCGCAGTCGTGTTTCGCCACGCGTTCAAGCTCGCTTGCTTACCTCTGCTCAACTTCCTTGGGCCTGCCGCAGCAGGCTTGCTCACGGGCTCGTTCGTGACTGAGATCGTCTTCCAAATTCCCGGTCTGGGGCAGCACTTGGTCAATGCCGCGATCAATCGCGACTACGCACTCGCCAGTGCGACCGCTGCGTTCTACGCCGCGATGATCGTGGTCTTCAATCTGCTGGTTGACGTGGTGCAGGCACTGCTGAACCCGCGCATTGGTTTTCAACAATCATGAGCGCGATCCCCGAAACACCATGGCAGGGCGCGTGGCGACGATTGATCAGTCGTCCAGGCTCTTTGGTGTCGATAGTCTTCCTGGCGGTTTTGATCCTGCTTTGCGTGCTCGGTCCCTTGGTGTGGCCTTACACAGAGTCGATGCAGGAGCTGGAGCGAGCGGCCTCGCCACCGTCTTGGCAGCATTGGTTAGGGACAGATTCACTGGGGCGTGATCTGGCGGTGCGAGTATTGAAAGGCGGACAGATGTCGCTGCTGGTGGGGTGTGTGGCCACGCTCGTCGCCGTCGTGATTGGTGTCAGCTATGGGCTTGTCTCTGGCCTCGCCAGTCAGCGCGTGGATGCCGCGATGATGCGCTTCGTGGATATCCTGTATGCCTTTCCCTTCATGGTGTTCGTCATCCTTTTGACGGTCATGTTTGGTCGCAGTCTATGGCTTCTCTTTGCCGCCATCGGTGCAGTGGAGTGGCTGACCATGGCACGCGTGATTCGCGGTCAGGTGCTGGCACTGAAGAAGCTAGAGTTTATCACCGCAGCGCGCGCTTCCGGTGCGACCACGGGGCAGATCTTGCTGCGTCATCTGCTGCCGAATGTCGCAGGTGTCATCGTCATCTACGCAAGTCTGACGGTCCCCGGTGTTATGCTGCTGGAGGCCACGCTTAGCTTTCTCGGCCTGGGCGTGCAGCCGCCGAACGCCTCGTGGGGCGTGCTGATCAGCGAAGGCGCTGCTGCCATGCA
Source organism: Verrucomicrobiaceae bacterium (assembly GCA_964203095.1). Classification (GTDB taxonomy): domain Bacteria; phylum Verrucomicrobiota; class Verrucomicrobiia; order Verrucomicrobiales; family Verrucomicrobiaceae; genus JAEUHN01. Next base: position 3,190 of record CAXNNN010000412.1, read on the forward strand.
AGCCACGCCATGGCTCTTGATCGGCCCTGCGGCTTTCTTCTCGGCTACGTTGATAGCCATGAACACGCTGGGCGATGCCTTGCGTGATGCGCTTGATCCGAAGAGCATGACGGAGTGATCGAAAAAAGTTTCGGGGTGCATGAATAACCCGTGGGAGTGCCCGTCGATAGTCGGCGAATCCCAAGTTCATCACTATGAAACACATCCTTGCTCTCCTCTCCGTGCTTAGCCTCTTCGCTGTCATTCCATCCCAAGCCACGGCTCGTGATGGCTGCAGCCGTCGAGTCGTTAGCTACACCTCATGCGGTCGTCCGGTGTATGCCGTTTATCAAGTCTGCGGCTACGATCGCTGTGGCAATCCCATTGGCCACTGGGTCACGCAGTCATCTTATTGCGGCTGCTCGGTGTGCAACCCTCGTCCATCATACAGCTACCCATCTTATGGTCACAGTCATGGCCACTCATATGGTGGCAGACCAGGCTGTGATTATCCTGTGCGTCGTAGCGGATTTTACTTCTCATTTGGTCGATGATGATGCATAAATGAACTCGAGAACAGTGAGTTATCACTGTCATCGATCCAGCAACCACAACAACAACTATGCGGCCTTCAGGAAACTGAAGGCCGCTCTAGTTTTCGGGTGCTATATAAACCAGGGTTTCCGCCGTTGTGTCTGTGGATGATTGATAATTGAACCCGGATTATTCAGTAGAGTAAGCGAACGGAGGTGGATGAACTTCGATTTGGCGGAAGATGGCGTCCATCCAGGGACGCTTTTTGCGGGGTAGTGAGAGTTGAAGCACCCGTTTGCACGCGTGTTGGCTAACCCGACCGCCTATTGC
>CAXNNN010000413.1:0-4021 GCA_964203095.1 Verrucomicrobiaceae bacterium
CCCTCGTGTGGCGGATGATGGTCGAATGTTGGCGCGATGACGAAGCGATCACGACGGCCCCATCATGTCGTCTCCTCAAAGGGACGTCTTTTTTTGGCACGGGAAACGTTGCGACTTCTCGCTTGTGTCAGACCGCCTCCTGCCCACGCTAGCGGCCCTCATGCCCGGCCTTATCACGAACGCCCTCGACTTCCTCAGGCAGAACGACCTGCGCACGATCATTGCGCGGATGAATGCCCGCGACACGCACCCCGTCATCCAGTTCCTCAAATATGTCATCTGCGGTCTGGGCGCGACTATTGTGCACCATGGCTTGTTCTTCATCCTCAGCTACACGGTCATTCCGGCGGGCGATGGCATGATAGTCGACGGCCTGCCGATCACCGATGAGCTGCGCAAGATGAATGGCTACCTGAACAACACCATCGCCTTCCTCCCCAGCATGGTGTTCGCCTATATCACGAACGTGATGTGGGTTTTCACGCCTGGGCGACACTCACGTTTCGTGGAGTTTCTGTTGTTCTTCATCATCGGCACCGTGGCTTTCGCTGGCGGCCTGTTCGGCGGACCTTGGCTGATCGGCCAGTTCGGCATCCCCACCTGGACTTCGCAGATCGGCTTCCTGTTCACCTCGTTTGCGGTGAACTTCTTCTGCCGCAAGTTCTTCATTTTCAAGGGCTAGCGGAGTTGATAGACGTAAACTGATAGTTGATAGCCAGAATCGTGAAACACGGCATCGGTCTGCCATCAAGGTTTCTGACGATCAACCATCAACTCTCAACCAACGTCTTTCGTTGAGCTACCCATCCCCCACCGACCCTACGCGCCGCGCCGTTGTCACCGGCATGGGCTTGGTCTCTGCCCTGGGGCTTGGTCGCAGCGAGTTTTGGCAGGGCTTGCAAACCTTGCGCAGTCCGGTGCGCCGACTCACGCAGTTCAACACCGATGCCTTGGGCGCGAAGCACGCGGCCTTCATTGAGGACTGGCAGCCACGGGCCTGGATCGCTCCGCATCGGTTGAAGCGCATGGACCGTTGCACCCAGTTCGCGGTCGCCGCTGCGCGCATGGCGATTGAGGATGCGGGTATCGACCTGAGCGCGGAGAAGCCGAACCCGCGTGCGGGCATCAGTTATGGCACGGCTCTCGGCGGCTTCACTTATGGCGAGCAACAGCACTCGGTGTTCATGGAGCGCGGTGTCGAAGGTATCTCTCCCTCGCTCGGCGTGCAGGTTTTTCCTGGCAGTGCTCTTGGGAACTTGGCCATTGAGTTCGGGCTGCAAGGCCCGGGCAGCACCAATGCCAATACCTGTGCGGCGGGCAATGCCGCGCTGGGCGATGCGCTTCGGCTGATTCAGTATGGCTCGGCGGACGTCGTCATCGCTGGTGCGTCCGAGGCTCCGCTGGCCCCCATGATCTTCAGCGCCTTCGACAAGCTGCAAACCATGTCGCGCTGGACCGGCGAGCCTTCGCAGGCTTATCGCCCCTTCCACCGCCAGCGCGATGGCTTCGTCATGGGCGAGGGGAGTGCGATGTTCGTCGTGGAAAGTCTGGCTCATGCGCAGGCTCGTGGTGCGACGATTTACGCCGAGATCCTCGGCTACGGCTCAGCCAACGAAGCCTACCACATGAGCACGCCCGAGCCCGGCGGCACCGCCTTGGTCATGGCCATGCGGCGTGCGCTGGAGGATGCCAGGGTCAATGCCTGCGACATCGACTATGTGAACGCCCACGCTTCCGGCACGGCGATGAATGACATCAATGAACTGCACCACATCTGCTCCGTCTTGGGGGCAGGCGTTCCGGTCTCCGGCACCAAGCCGTTCATCGGCCACACCCTCGGCGCGGCAGGGGCCTTCGAGTTCGCGGTGTGCCTGCTCGCCATTCAGCATGACTGGGTGCCGCCCACGCTGAATTTGGATGAACCCGATCCGCTGTGCGCGGGCATGAACGCGGTGGCCCTTCAGCCTCAGGAAAAAACAATGCGCCGCGTGCTGACGAATGCCCTTGGCTTCGGCGGCATCGACACGGCGCTGGTGCTGGGCCAATTGTTGTAGCTTGCTGCTGTGAGGCCGGGAGGCGTGTGGCTTCGTTGCTGACCTAGCGCCGCGCGAACCGGACCAATGATGCATTCACGACAAACGAATACGTATCAGGTCCGGCCTCACCGAGGCCAGCTACAACAGTCACCCGCTTGGTGCCCATGCGGGTGATGTTGTCCTGTGCTTCATGCGAAGATATTCGTAAATCCAGGCTTCTTTGCAAAGGGAATGAGGGGTGCCTTCGCATCGTTTTGCAGGGGATGAGCTTCGCCTGTCTCGTTTTGTCATGCATAGGAGCATGGTGCGGTGAGGTGCTCTAGATTTCTGGACAAAGGACAAACCAACAAACGAAAGTCCTTCCGTAAGCCAGAGAAGCTATCAGCGTTATACCCTCGAATTCAAGGAGCAGGACCACGGCCAGATCAGCCTGGGCAAGCTCACCGACGTAGCGCAAGAGCTTCAAATCAGCAGCAACCTGCTTTATGTTTAGCGCAGCCGTCAGCCACTTCGAGGACGATCGCGCCTTCGCAAACTAAATCATTTTTGGTCCAATTACCCGTGGCATCTCAAACCACGAGCACGTTTGGATAAATGGTACGCTCCCCATAGCGCAAGCGAAAATCGGAGCTGTGAGGGTGGCAGGGGCTGCTTTTGAGTTGGGCGTGCAGCTCACCGAGAATAATGGAAACAATGGCACTGTGCGCTGGCGAACCACCCGCCATCGCGACGATCAGGCCATCCCTGTGTTCGTGCTTGATGCCCGTGTCGCTCTACGCCTTTAGATAAGCAGCGAAGCGCGAGGTGCTTTCGTTGGTTTCGGCAGGCAGGCCCATGGAGTGATTTTGGACGATGCGGCCCAGTTATGCAACAGGAGGGGAGGGATGAACCACGGAATACACAAAACACACGGAAGGGGACCACTGAAAAGAATTTCATTTCCGTGTATTCCGTGTGTTCCGTGGTTAGAATTTCAAAGCGACCGGTATGAAGCTGGGCCTGCTGGTGAATTTTGGCCACAACACTGGGGTTCAGATTGAGCGGATTGCTCGATGATGGAAAACTTGAATCACAGAAAGGACTGAAGGACGGGGAGGGATGAACCACGGAATACACAGAACACACGGAAGGGGAGCGAATGAATTTCATTTCGGTGTATTCCGTGTGTTCCGTGGTTAGAATTCTTCCCCATGAACAACGATAAACTGATCTATCGTCCTGAAAGTTATGCCATTCGCGGCGCTTGTTTCGAGGTGTATGAAGACAAGGGCTGTGGTTTTTTGGAGGCGGTTTATCAGGAGTGTTTGGAACTTGAATTTGAGAGTGCAGGGGTGCCTTTCTTTTCTCAGCCTAAGCTGGAGCTAGCCTACAAGGGGCGGAAGTTGAAGACGCAGTATCAGCCGGACTTTGTCTGTCACAGCAAGATCATCGTGGAACTCAAGGCGGTGTCCGAATTGGCTCCCGAGCATCGTGCGCAGGTGCATAACTACCTCAAAGCGACCGGTATGAAGCTGGGCCTGCTGGTGAATTTTGGCCACAACGCTGGGGTTCAGATTGAGCGAATTGCTCGATGATGGAAAACTTGAACCACAGAAAGGACTGAAGGACGGGGAGGGATGAACCACGGAATACACAAAACACACGGAAGGGGACCACTGAAAAGAATTTCATTTCCGTGTATTCCTTGTGTTCCGTGGTTAGAATTTCAAAGCGACCGGTATGAAGCTGAGCCTGCTGGTGAATTTTGGCCACCACGCTGGGGTTCAGATTGAGCGGATTGCTCGATGATGGAAAACTTGAACCACAGAAAGGACTGAAGGACGGGGAGGGATGAACCAGGGGATGTCCGCTGATTCGTTAAAACCATCATGCGGATGGTGGGGTGATTTTCGTTTGGTTTCGTGCTGATGCAAGACGCTTGCGACGCGACACAGGTTCTGTAGTGCAGGTGGAGCGAGGGGGCGTAGCCCCGAGCGGAGCCGGAA
>CAXNNN010000414.1:0-3997 GCA_964203095.1 Verrucomicrobiaceae bacterium
ATAAACACGTCCACCTGTTGCCCCACGTAGAGCGGTTGGTCGATCGGGCGCCTCAGACTGTAGATGACTTGCAAGACGCGGGTGTCGACACGCTCGGTACTGGAGCCAGTGAGGCTGACCTTTGGGATGACGTAGGGCTCGATCCGCACAAAGGTCAGCTCGATGGCGCGTTCGCTGTTGCCCTTGATGAAGGCGATGGCGGCCATGCCGCCCCGGACCTTGACCGCGTTTTGCTCGTCGATGTCACAGCGCACTTGCAGCTTTTCCAGATCGCCGAGCACGATGGGCGCGGCCTTCGGCTGCGTGCTCGCATACTCACCGGCCCTGATGTTGACCTGCAAGATGCTGCCGTCGCGCGGGGCGCGAATGGTCATGCGCAGCAGCAGGGTCTCGGTGCTTTTCACGGCGGCCTCTGCGGCTAAGTGCTGGGCGCGTGAGGCCTCGACATCCGCCTTGGCCACCAGCACATCATTGGTCCGATTCTTCAGGTCGTCCATGCTGATCGCGCGCTTGTCGTCGATGCTGTTCATGCGGTCGAGCATATCCTGCACCTTCGCCAGATTGGCCTGCTTCAGCTCCACGGTCGCCTTCGACACCGCCACATTCGCACGCTGCGTGATGAGCTGCGCCATCAGTTCGCGGTCATCGATCTTCAGGATCGGCTGGCCTTGCTTCACCACGTCCGATACCTTGACCAAGACCTCCGCCACCAAGCCCGGCACGGGCACGCCAATGGAAACATTTTCGCTCAGCGCTTCGAGAATTCCCGTGCCTGCAATGGGGTCATCATAAGGCTTCACCGGCGGTGCCACGGGCGGCGGTGGAATAACTGGCGTTTCACTCGCGTGAATCTGCTGCATTACCCGAGTCATCAAGAAGAATCCCAGGATGGCCACCGCGAAGGTGCCGTAGCGGAGGATGAGATTAAGGAAGCGCATAAAAAATAACGAGAGCAAAATGACCAATGACGAAGGAAGTCCGAGTGACCAATGTCAGAACGCTGGCTAGCCCCTCGCGGACTTCTCCCTTTATTCGTCATTTAGCGAAAGCTCTACACATCGTCATCCGCATCGCCTTCACCGGCCTTCTGACCGCGCAGTTTGGCTTCGATGTAAGGATCGAGAGCACCGTCCATGACGCCCTGAATGTCAGAGGTCTTGTAGCCGGTGCGCAGGTCCTTCACCATCTGATACGGCTGGAAGACATAGCTGCGAATCTGGCTGCCCCAGCCGATGTCGGACTTCTCGCCATACTGCTTGTTCAGCTCGGCAGCGCGCTTGTCCTCCTCGATCTGGTAAAGCTTGGCCTTCAGCATGGACATGGCCTTGGTCTCATTCTTGAGCTGGCTGCGCTCGGCCTGACAGGCAACGACGATGCCGCTGGGAATGTGGGTCAGACGCACGGCCGTCTCCACCTTATTCACGTTCTGCCCGCCCTTGCCGCCAGAGCGGTAGGTATCCCGGCGCAGGTCCTCGTCGCGAACCACAATGTCGATGTCCGTCTCGCTATCCGGCGTCACATCGACCGAAGCAAAGGACGTGTGGCGCTTCTTCGCTGCGTCGAAAGGAGAGATGCGCACCAGACGATGCACGCCACGCTCGCATTGCAGGAAGCCGAACGCGTTTTCACCCTTCACTTCCAGTGTCACGCTGCGCACACCCACATCATCACCGGGTTGGAAATCGATCGTGTCCACCTTGTAGCCCTTGCGCTCGCACCATCGGGTATACATGCGCAGCAGCATATCAGCCCAGTCACAGGCCTCCGTGCCACCCGCACCTGAGTGTATGGTGATGAAGGCATTGCCACCATCCAGAGGGCCAGCCAGCAGCAGTTCCAATTCAAACGCAGACAGTGCCTTGGTGAAGTCCGCGTATTCGTTCGCGACCTCTTGGGCGCTCTCCACATCGCCCTGTTCCTTGGCGATCTCGATCAGCACTTCGAAGTCATCCGCACGCGCCTCTAGTTGCTCCAGCGGCAACACCTTTCGCTTGATGACGTTGCTGCGGTCAATCGTTTTGCGGGCCCGCTCCTGATCGTTCCAGAAGTCAGGATGACCAAGCTGATGCTCTAGCGCTTCAAGTTCCGATTTGAGGGTCGGGACGTCAAAGATACCTCCGAAGAGCGCTCAAGCGCGCCTTCAGAGCCTCGGTGTCATAGGATGACAGATCGGTGAGAACATTCTTGTTCGTGGACATGGGACGTCAGGGTAGGAAGCGCAAAGGTTTGTGCAAGCGCTCAGTCGAACATCGAATGACCAATGACCAATGACCAATGACCAATGACCAATGACCAATGACCAATGGCAAATTCAACTTGGCACTGGGCGCTGAGCACTTAGCACTGCTTACCAACTCATGGACAAAACCGCCGCCATCCTCATCGGTCGCTATAAGCTCACCGAGACGAGCTTGATCGTTCACTGGTGCGCGCCGGAGCTGGGATTGTTCAAGACCGTGGCGAAGGGGGCACTGCGGCCCAAGTCCACCTTCGCCGGTAAGCTGGACCTCTTCGTCTCCGCCGAGATCCGCTTCACCCACAGCAAGACCAGCGACCTCCACACCCTGGCTGAGGCCCAATGGATCGAGCCCCGCCTACACCTGCGCGAGAGCTACCTGCGCGTGCTCGCCGCCACCTACCTGGTGAAGCTGATCGAGCTTATGGTCGAGCGCGAGACCCCCTTGCCTGTCGTCTATGACCTCCTGCTGAAGGCGCTCGACTACCTGAACACCCACGAGCCCAGCCGCGCCCTCATCGAGCGCTTCGAGCTTCGACTCGCCGAGGAGTTTGGCGTCGCCTCGCCCCATGGCAAGGCCTCCCTCGCCCTGCAAATGGCCGTCCATCAGTCCCTTCCCGTGCAGCGGAAGCAGTTGCTCGACCGGTTGGAGAAGCGGTGATGCTTTCGGCTTTATTGAGACTTGCATAATAGACTGACGTTAAGGCCAAAGTTCGGCCTGGGTGAAGCAGGCGGTTAGGATTCTGTGTCTGCGGCGCATTCTTCGCAGGGCAGCTGTCGCCTGCATGCTCAGTTGCCAAGCCTCCCGCACGATCAGGTTGCCTATCTCATGCTGCTTGAGATGCGCCCACATGTATTCAACTGGATTGAGTTCTGGCGCATATGCCGGCAGCCGCTCCACGGCAATGCCTCCTTCAGTTGAGGCAATGAACGCGCTGACCTCCCGCGAACGATGGATGGGCGCCCCGTCCCAGATGACCAGCAGTCTGGCACCTTTGAGATGACGATGCAGCGCTTTGAGGAACTCCACCACCTGCTGGCTTTTGATGCTGCCTGCATGGATGCGAAAGCAGAAGCTCCACAAGGTGATGCCGCCAATGATGGAAAGGCTTTTCCAGTTGAAGGTCTCATGCAGCACCGGCGTCTGTCCGCGTGGTGCCCAGGTGCACACCCGGTGGGGACGGGTGCTCAACCCCGACTCGTCAACGAAGACGATAGTGCGCTTTTGCCGACGCGCTTTTTTTTAATGCTCGGCCATTCCACACGCTTCCAGTGCGTGATCTTGGACTCGTCGCGCTCAATGGCGCGGCGCTCCGGACGCTGGCAGCTAAACCCCAGCGAGCGCAGCAGCCGACTGACATGAGCCGGGTCATAAACTTCACCGCTGAGCTTGGTTATCAGTGCCCTGACACGCGGTAGCGTCCAGACGTCGGTGGCATAACCAGCGGCCTGCGGCCCCTCAATCAAGGCGTCCACAAGCTGCTGCCTAGCGCTCTGGTCAAGACGTGGCTTAGGACCTGCAGGACCGGTGCTGCGAAGCGACTCCTTGCCGCCAGCCTCCCAGGTCTTTCTCCATTCATGCGCCGATTGCCGGGTAACTCCCATTCTGCGGGCGACTTCCGCCGCACCCAGCCCACGATCAAAGTGCCTCGCGGCCTTCAACCGACGTTCTTCCATTTCCTGGTGATCTCTTGCCTTGCTCATCCAAGCATCATACAACAGGTTTCAACATATGTCAGGCTATTATGCAAGTCTCAATAG
>CAXNNN010000415.1:0-3972 GCA_964203095.1 Verrucomicrobiaceae bacterium
GGTCGTGGGCGGGCAACTCGTCTCGCAGGAGCGTTTGTGCGCAGGGACGAAGCCTGGGCGCTGGATGCTGCAATCGACCACGGGCAAGCCGATGTTTGCGGCGACGGTGTGGCTGGTTCTGCCACAGCATGGCAAAGAAGTCGGTGAAGCGCTGCGACCCTGCCTGGAGTCTGCGCAGGATTGCGAAGCCGGGATGAGCGTGCTGCCGGGCGATGTCATTGGCATTCGTCTGCTTGCTGTCGAAGGTCTCACGATGCGGAAACTCATGCGCAAGCTGCGCGGGGTGATCAGCACGACATGCGGGCGGTTTCAAACGGACATGCGGAAGTTGTGATGTTTGGCGTTAGCTCCCAGCTTCCTGTTCGGTGTTGTCTATGTTGAAGAGGGCAGTCCGAAGGGAGTCTGGAGAAGGAATTTCAGGTGGAAATTCCTCTGCTGCCAAAGTGTAGAATTCAATTCCTGCAATTTGCCCGTTGTAGGCGAATACAAAGACTCCACTGAGTTCGTTTTTGTTACCGTGGAAATAGTCGCTTCATAACTCCATTTCCGTCCTGGCTTCTGGCTCCTTTCCACCGATGGCAAAGTCAATGCTGGGGCGTTCGCAATCGCACGCGTTCACAACCGTCGCTTGCGCAAGTTGGCTACGATACAACTCCTTGTCGCCTGTTCCGTGATCAATCATCCATTCGGCGATTGTTCGTTCTTGATCGGTAAGAACGCGAGGGAACCTGTTCTGTGAGAGGTTCATTCCCGTAGCGGGTAATTTACTCCGCGTGCTTCCCTGCTCCCACCACCCCACGCTGCGAACCTTCCACAAAGTTCGCAAACAGTTCCACCTCAGGTGTCATGGGCTGACTGCGGATGGTGCTGAGGGCTTGGCTGGTGTTCAGGCCTTTGCGATACAGGGTGCGATACGCGGCGTTGATGGCCTTGATCTGTGTCTCGCTGAAGCTTGCACGTTTCAAGCCGACAACATTTAGTCCACGGGCACGGCCGGGATTGCCATCGACGATGGTGAACGGCGGGATGTCCTGCACGATCTTGGCGCAGCCACCGGTGATGGCGCGCTGGCCGATCCGGCAGAACTGATGGACCGCCGTGAGGCCGCTGACAATGACGTGGTCCTCGACGGTGACGTGCCCGGCGAGCGTGGCGTTGTTCGAGAAGATACAGTGGCTGCCGACCACGCAGTCATGCGCGACGTGGGCGTAGCAGAGGAAGTGATTGTGGCTCCCGATGATTGTCTTCAAGCCCACGCCGGTGGCGCGATGCACGGTGCAGAACTCGCGGAAATTGTTGTCGTCTCCGATCTCCAGGAAGGTGGGTTCGCCCGCGTATTTCAGGTCCTGCGTCTGCTGGCCGATGGAGCCGTAGGCATGGAAGCGGTTACGTGCGCCGATCTTCGAGGGGCCTAGAATCGTGACATGATGCTGAAGCCAGCAGTCATCGCCGAGTTCCACGCCTTCGCCGATGATGCAATACGGGCCCACGTGAACATTGGCACCAAGCTTGGCGCTGGGGTCGATGATGGCGGTGGGGTGGATCATGAAGAAGGATGAAGGATCAAAATCGAAGCACACATCAGCGATCCATGATGCTGAACATCAGGTCAGCCTCGCTGACCACCTGACCGTTCACCGAGCAGCGTCCGACGGCCTGGCCGATGCCGCGCTTGGCCTTGAGCACTTCGGTTTCGATCATGAGCACATCGCCTGGGAGCACGGGCTTGCGCCACTTGACGTTGTTGGCGCTGAGGAAGTAGCCGATCTTGCCTTCGTTACCGGGCATGCGTAGCAGCAGCACGCTGGCCACCTGGGCCATGGCTTCCAGTTGCAGCACACCGGGCATGATCGGGTGGCCGGGGAAGTGGCCTTGGAAATACGGCTCGTTGATCGTGACGAGCTTTACGCCGGTGCATTTGGTCACGCCTTCGAAGCCGATGATGCGATCCACCATGAGGAAGGGATAGCGATGCGGAAGGATCTTCTGCACCTCGACATTGTCCAGCACGGCATCGCCCAGAGGCACGTGCACCGGAGCCGGAACGCTGGCGCGCATGTGGCTGTAGGTCTTGGCGATGCTCTTGGCCATCTCGGTGTTCGGGCCGTGGCCAGGACGCACCGCGATGACGTGGCCTAGGATGCGCACGCCGGACAGCATGAGGTCGCCGATGATGTCGAGAATTTTGTGGCGGGCGAACTCTTCATTGAAGCGCGCGGGGTGCTTAGACAGTAGCGTGTCGCCACGGATGACGACCGCGCTCTCCAGCGTGCCGCCCTTGATCAAGCCCTTCTCCAGCAGCGGGGCGACGTCTTCGTAATACACAAAGGTGCGCGCGGGGGCGATTTCTTTCTCGTAGATTTCAGGAGTGATTTCGGTGCTGTAATACTGCGTGTTGCGCCCATCGGGACCGACATTGGTGCACGACACGCGGAATTTCTTGTCCGGGACGATGTGCAGCAGGGTGCCGTCGCGGGTCTCCTGGTAGAAGGGTTCGCGGATCTCGAAAATGCGGCGTGCCGCCTTTTGCTCCTGGATGCCGGCGGTCTTGATCAGCTGCACGAAGGGCAGTGAGCTGCCGTCGGCGATGGGCGGCTCGTTGGCGTCCATCTCGACGATCGCGTTGTCCACGCCCATGGCGGTCAGCGCGCTGAGCACGTGCTCCACGGTGTGCACTTTCACGCTACCTTCAGCGATGGTGGTGGCGCGCTCGACCTTTTGCACTTTCTCGGCCAGTGCAGGAATGAGCGGCTGGTCTTCGACATCCATGCGGCGGAACTGGATGCCGAAATTTTCCGGGGCGGGTTGCAGCGTTAAGGTGACCTGCTCCCCGGTGTGCAGGGAGGTGCCGGTGAGGGAGGCAGGCTTGGCAAGCGTGTGCTGGCGATCGGACATAAGCCGAGCCCATTAGCCGTAGCCGTTGAAAGGGTCAAGTGGCAGAGCGCTTGGCGCAGGGAGCGGTGGGCAATTGACTCAATGTAGTAGCGGCGATCTGGCATTTCCCCTCCCGAGCTCCCTACTCCCTGCGCCAAGCACCTGCTCAATAAAGCAGTATCCAAAGCCAAGCGGGTGAATAAAGTCCGCACGTTGCCCGTCAGTGCCGTGAATCCGAACGATATGACATCCCCCTCCGCCGTGGAGTCCGCCCCCGAAGTCCAAGATGTGGACCTTGTGAAGCGTGCCCAGGGTGGCGACGCGCGCGCCTTTGACGCGCTGGTGACGAAGTATCGTGGGAGGGTTTACTCCATGACTTACAGCCTTGTTCAGAACGATTCAGATGCCTGGGACCTCGCACAAGAGGCCTTTATCAAAGCATGGCGTGCGCTCCCAGGGTTCAAGAACGACTCCAGCTTTTACACTTGGCTGTATCGCATTGCCCACAATTGCTCCTATGACTGGCTGCGGAAGCGCAAGGTGCAGACGGCAGGCGAGTTCGATGACAATCGGGTGGATCATCAGCCTGATCCGACCGCCGAGGCCGTGCCTCATGGCTACGTGCGCCCTGACAAGGCCATGGCGAATGCCGAACTGGGCGTGCACATTCGCGAGGCGGTGGCCAAACTCAGCGAGGAGCACCGCACGGTCATTCTGCTGCGCGAGATCGAGGGGCTTCCGTATGATGAGATCGCCTCGGTGATGCAGACCTCCATCGGCACTGTGATGTCGCGCCTTTTTTACGCCCGAAAGAAACTTCAAGAACTCCTGAAGGACACTTATGAAACCCACAGATAACGAAGAACTGCTCGCCCGCTGGCTGGACGGCGAGCTGAACGAAACGGAGCGCACGGCCTTCGAGGCGCAGCTCGAACATGATCCATCGTTGCGTGCGGAAGCCGAAGCGATGAAGCAAGTCAGCGCTGCCCTGCACCAAGGCTTCCAGCGCCAGGTCGAAGTCCCTCACGCGGACTTCTTCAATAGCCAAATCCAGCAGCGCATCGACGAACTGCGCCGGGAGGAATCGCAGGCGAGTCC
>CAXNNN010000416.1:0-3971 GCA_964203095.1 Verrucomicrobiaceae bacterium
CTGGCTTCTCGGTGGCAAGGAACCCGGCAGCGAGGCTTATGTGAAAGCCATCGGGACGCTGAACTGGAGTGGAATGTTGGTCATCGGCCTGCCCATGATGGGCGCGATGATGCTGGTGCTGATGAAGTTCCTGCGCGGCGTGCAACTGCTCACCGGATTGGACAAAGATGATCTGCTCAATCCGGGGACGACGGTGAGAAGGCAGGTGTAGGCTTCACGCAAACACCTCGCCCACCGCTTGGCCCTTGCCATCGACGGTCGCGTAGAACGGTCGCTTCTCGATGTCGAACACGGTCTTGGGACTGATGCCCATGGCGGAGAAAATCGTGGCGTGCAGGTCGGTGATGGTGACCGGATTCTTCACAGCGACCAGCGGACGTTCATCGGCTGTCTCGCCGTGGATGTGGCCTTTCTTCATGCCACCGCCGAACATGACCACGCTGGTGCCACCAGTGAAGTGGCGATGCAGGCCGTAGTGCTTCATCTCGGCGAGCTTCTCCACCTTGGCGCGGCTCTGATCCTTCGCCACGCTGCCGGGCACACCTTCGATCATCATGTCGCGACTGAACTCGCTGGCGACCACGATCAAGGTCCGGTCGAGCAGACCGCGGGCCTCCAGATCACGAACGAGCTGAGCAATGGGCGAGTCGATTTCCTTCTTCATGCGCACCAGCGTGTCATGCCCGTTCTCATGCGTATCCCAGTGCAGGAAAGGCACGTATTCGGTGGTGACTTCAATGAAGCGTGAACCGGACTCGACCAAGCGACGTGCCAACAGGCAGCCACGACCAAAACGCGAGTCGCCATAAGCCGCGAGCGTCTCGGGCTTCTCCTGCGAGAGATCAAAGGCGACTTTCTCCTTGGAGCTGAGCAAGCGCTGCGCGTTGTCCATGCTGCGCAGCATCGACTCCTGCTGGTAGTCGCTCATGAACTCGCGCTGCGGGCTGGCATCGACCAGCTTGCGGTAGGCCTTGTAGCGATTGCTGAAGCGCCCGGCATCCATACCCTCGGGCGGCTTCACGGAACGCGCGGCTTCCTCTGGGTAAGGCAGGTTGAACGGCCCGAATTCGCTACCGAAAAAGCCGCCCGTGGTGAAGGCCTTCAACTCCTCCTGCTCGCCCACGCCCTCCAACCGCTGGCCGATGTTGATGAACGGCGGAATCACCGGATTGCGCGGACCCAGCACCTTGGCCATCCACGCGCCGATGTGTGGGGCGGCCACGGTTTGTGGCGGCACATAGCCGGTGTGCCAGTGATACTGATGACGGCTGTGCAAGATGCTGCCCAGGTCTGGCTGCACCGCACTGCGAATGATCGTGGCGCGATCCATCACCTGCGCGCACTGCTCCAGTCCCTGGCTGATTTTGATGCCGTCCACCACAGTGTCGATGGCCGGGAAGGTGCTCAATATCTTGTCCACCGACAGACCGACTTCAAACGGCAGGTAGCGCTTCGGGTCCCAGGTCTCCGGCGCTGCCATACCGCCCGCACACCAGAGCACAATGCAGCAGTCTGCCGTGGCCTTCGGATGAACCACCGCACCATTCGCGAAGGCACGCGGTTCGTTAGACATCAACGCGGCCAAGCTGGAAGCGCTGATGGCCTTCACGAACTCGCGGCGTGTCTGGCTTGGTGTCAGGGTGGGATCGAAGGTCATGCCTTCATATCGACGCGAGGAGGGGGAATCTTTGATCCTTTTCCACAACAACCCCGAGCCAATGACCAAGGACCAATCTCCACTTGCGCCAAGCCGCTTTCGACTTCACGCTTAACAAAGCGTGATGAACTTCAAACCTGCCAGCCTAATTGCTGTGCGAGCTACTGTCGTAGCCCGCCAAGCATGGCTTGCGTAACGACCACGGTTTGAGGATCACCCAGCGCTTTTGAACATCATCAACGAAACATCAGTCGCCATCACCCAAGGGAGAACCTCAACTCGGTTCCCCCATGAGCACTGAAACCACTGATACTCCCCCTACCCCGCCACCGGCCCTGCACCTTAACTTCAGGCGCGGCACGGTCTTCATGCTGTTGTCGCTGGCGTGCTTCACTACGAACTCGCTGCTGCTGAATCACTTCTCAGCACAACGCCATATCGACCCATGGGTGTCCATGACCTTTCGCTTCGCCATTGGGCTGGTCATTACCTTTGGCCTGTTTGCGCCCTCGGGATCGCTGAAGATTGGGCGCTGCTTCACTGGTTGGTTGATGGCCTCGCGCGGCGTGCTGGGTGCCCTCGGCACGGCGGCCTACTATTGCAGTGTGGGACCGCTGGGCGCGGGCAAGGCCACGCTGATCGGGAATACGTGGTGCGTCTTCGCCGCAATTCTCGCCGCACTGACGCTGGGTGAAAAGCTATCCACACGGAAGGTGCTCGGCATCGCAGTGGTGTTCGGTGGTCTCAGCTTGCTGACCAAGATCTCGCCCTGGACCTTGTCCGAAGCTGGGCAGGGCGAGGTGATCGCGCTGACCGGTGCCGTGCTAGCAGCCGCCGTGGTTGTGGTGATCCGGCAACTCACCCGCACAGAAACGAGCGCAACCATCTTCGCCTCGCAGTGCGTGTATGGACTGATGCTGGCCGCTCCGCTGGCGGTGTCGCACTTCGGCTCACTGGTGCCACATGACTATGTCCTGCTGGCCATCGCAGCCTTGGCCGCTGGCTTCGGTCAACTGGCCATGACAGAGGGCTTCCGCTTCCTGTCCGTGACCGCTGGCAGCGCTTTCCAAATGACACTGCCCCTCATCATCTCGCTAGGTGGAGTGGTGTTCTTTGCGGAGCACTTCACGGCCCTGCAAATCGTCGGCGGGCTGCTGATCCTTGCCGGGTCCTATCAGGTCGTGGTGAAGAGTGGCAAGTGAGTCAGCGCTGAAGCATCAGCTCCTGCATCCCCAAGGCCAGCGCCCCACAAATGCCCGATCGGTCGCCCAGGCCGGGAAGCACAATGTAGGTCTCAATGTCCTGCAAGATCTCAACCGCATGAACATAACCGTTCAAGTGTCGGACCACATGCGAGCGCACCAACTCAATCAACCCCGGCTGATGCATGACACCACCACCAAGAATGATGCGCCGTGGCGACAGAGTCAGGATTACATTCACCAAGCCGTAGGCCAAGGTCTCCGCGACCTCCTCCCAAGCGGGATGATTTAGCGGCATCTCCTGCGCCTTGCCCCCCCAGCGGGCGGCAATGGCCGTGCCACTGACAAAACCCTCCAGACAACTGGAATGGAAGGGACACACGCAGCCCGGCACCACCACACCAGGCATGGTCGGAGCAGGCACGTGGATGTGGCCAATCTCTGGATGCAGCAAGCCATGCAGCGGCCGCCCATTGACGATCACGCCCCCACCCACCCCAGTGCCAATGGTGATGTAAACCAATGGATCAATCCCCTGCCCTGCGCCCCAGAGTTGCTCTCCAATCGCCGCCGCATTGACATCAGTGTCAAAACCAACGGGCACCTGAAAGCGACCATGCAGCGTGGGCACCAGCGGCACATGCTGCCAGCCGGGTTTCGGCGTGGTGGTGATATAGCCAAAGGTGCCGCCCTCACGATCAAGATCCACAGGACCAAAAGAACCGATGCCAATCGCCTTGATCGCGCCGAATTTCCGGCACGCGGCAGCGATCCACTGCATGACATTGCGCAGCGTTCGGTCGGGCTCACCTGTGTCGATCCGATGGATTGCTCGAATGTCGTCAGGTCCCGTGCCGATAGCGACCACGAACTTGGTGCCACCCGCTTCGATGGCTGCGATGAGGGGAGCGTCTCGGTTCATGCTGCTGCCACATTGGAATCCCGAAGACCGAGCGCGGCGTAGATCTCGCGCGTCGCCTTCGACTTGTTGAGTGTATAAAAGTGAATGCCGTCCACGCCATGATCGAGCAAGTCGTGGCATTGCTCCGTGGCGTAGTGCACGCCCACGCGTTGGACCGCATCTTCGTCGCCATTGCAACGCGCGATCGCCC
>CAXNNN010000417.1:0-3957 GCA_964203095.1 Verrucomicrobiaceae bacterium
TCTGCGTGGTGTAATAGAGCGCCAGAGCGGAGGCGAAGCTGTAGCAGATGAAGACGAAGATCAGGGGCATGAACATCATCATGCGCTGCTGGCTCTTGTCCACGGTCGGTGCCTGTGGAGTCAGCTTCATCTGAATGATGGTGCTCAAACCCATGAGGACGGGCAAAGGATTGATGGCGAAGCCGAAAAGGTGGGTCACGGTGTCCGGCAGCGACAAATCGTGCGCCCACCAGAAGGGCTGGCCGCGCAGCTCAGCCGCGACTTGCAGCACGCCGTAGAAGCCGGAGAAGATCAGGATTTGCAAGAACATGGGCAGCGCGCAACCCAGCGGATTGAAGCCATAGTCCTTGTAGAGCTTCATCATCTCTTGGCTCTGGCGCTGCTGGTCGTCCTTATACTTCTCCTGCAGCTCCTTCATCAGCGGGGCCAGCTTGCCCATGCGCTTGGCTTGCTTCATGGAGGACGCAAACACTGGCCAGGTGGCCAGACGGATCGTGACAGTCATCAAAATGATGGCCCAGCCCCAGCTGCCGACCAGCTCGTGCAGCCAGCGCATCAGGTGCACAAAGATGAGGCTCACGGGCTTCACCCAACCGTAGAACATGATCTGCTGGCGCTGATGGCCGATCTTGGCCAAGCGGTGATACTCGCGCGGCCCGAGGTAGATCTCATAGTTCAGAGTTTGGGTGGTGCCGGGCGCAAGACTGACGGGCGGAAGACCGACCGCGCCATGCATCCCGTAGTCGATGTGGGTGCTGTCCTTGTGCTCGTCGTTGCTGTGATCAACCTTGAAGCGCTCTGCCCACATCTTGCCCGGCTTTTCTTCGCTGGGCTTGGTGCGGAGCGCGATGATGTTGGTGTAGAAGCGGCTCATCACGCCACCAAAGCGCAGCTGGTCAAAGGTCTGCATCATCTCTGGATAGGCTGAGGAGAACCAGCCCGGCTCGGAGGAGAAACTGGTGGAGTATTTTTGGTCAGCGTCCCCGTGGTTGTTCCAGAACACCGACGGATGCAGCACTTCGTTTGGCTGCAGCGAGGCGGCCGCACCTGCATACAGGAAGTGATTCTCCGACACATGCTGCACGCTGCCTTGGTTGGTCAGGGTGATCGTCAGCTTGATCAGGTGCTCGTCGGACTCTTCGCCCTCGGTTAGCGTGAAGATTTTGCGCACGACCAGTCCATCGGCCGCCTTGGCTTCGAAGACGACGTGCTTGGCGTCGGACTCGGCGACGGTGTAGAGGAGGTCGTCCATCACCTTCGCATCGCGGCGGAAAGCACCGATGGCTTCCACGCCCTGCGCGTTGAGCACGACTTGGTCAGGCCCGCCCAGGACGGCTTTCTTGATACCACCGCCTTTGCTGGTCAGCACATAGGTCACTGTGCCAGATGTCAGCTCGCGGATCTCTTCCTTCGCCGAGGGCGGCGCAGCGGGAGCGGCAGGGGAAGCCGCAGCGGTCTTCAAGGCAGCATCCGCAGGCGCTTTCGCAGCCTCTTCCTTCTTTCGAGCAGCTTCGACCTGAGCCTGAGCGGCAGCGGTCTTGGCCTGCTCAGCGGCTAGCTGGGAACTATACCAAGCGTTGAGGCCCATAAGCAGGGCACAGAGGGTGACGACGATCCAAGCTTTGCGGTCCATGATAAGAAATTAGGAGTCAGGAGAGTGTAGGTGAGAGCAGCCAGAGCCGGGCACCGGATCGTAGCCGGAGCCGCCCCAGGGCTGGCAGCGGGCGATCCGACAGATACCCAGCCAGCCGCCTTTGAATAGGCCGTGTTTTTCCACGGCTTGCAGAAAATATTCCGAACACGTGGGCCGGAAGCGGCAACCCGCGCCGGGCCCGCCGATGAAATGAATGGCAGGCGAGAGAAACCTTTGGTAACCCCGAATAATGAGGCGCACGATCAGCTTCATGGCCGCAGAATGCCTGCCCTTTTAGCCGTGCGCAAAAAGTCCTGACGAAGCTCATCCAAGTCAGCCTCGGCAGAGCGCCAGCGCGCGATGATGACAAGTTGGAAGCCGTCAATGAGTAGCGTCTGCTGTGCTCGGACGATTTCGCGCAACCGCCGGCGGATACGATTGCGGACCACGGCGATGCCGAGCTTCTTGGACGTGATCAGACCGAATTGGAAGCGGGACGCTTCCGGCACTCGCAGGACAGACAGCACCATGTGTCTGCCGGGAGTGGTTTGGCCCTGCGCCCGTAGCCGGGCAAAATCCCGCGATTCTTTCAGTCGCAGAGCCGACGGCAGGCGCATGGCGAGACGAACCAGGCTTTAGTTGTGGTAGCCTGACTTGGCCGGATGATTGCTATGATTGTGACGGCGATACTTGATCTCCGTGCCCTTGGGGGTCAAACGCTTGCGGCCCATGCGGCGGCGGCGGGCAAGAATGTCGCGACCGGCTTCGGTCTTGGAACGCTCACGGAAGCCGAATTTATTGATACGGGTCCGCTTGGAAGCTTGGTAGGTCCTTTTGGGCATAGTGTTGTTTTGGTCTGAAAGGTGCTCTCTTCATCGAGCGGTAGCCGCCCGGCAAAAAGGGCAGTTATAATAATGGACCAATCTTTCTTGTCAAATGGCCCCTTTAACCCTCGTAAACACTCCGCCCGTCTCCCCGATGACGGGAAATTTGCTTTTGGCTTTGCGTCCCCCGGTTATTATCCCCGCCCTCATGCAACAGCCTGCCATCGCCACCGAGCCTCGAATCGAGCCCGCCACCATTGAGGATTTGCCTCAGATGGTGGAGTTGCTCGTCGCCCTGTTCAGCGTGGAAGAGGACTTCCAGCCCGACCGGAAGAAGCAAGAGCACGGCCTGCGCCTGATCCTGGAGCAGCCTAGCCGCGGCCGTATTTTCGTGCTGCGCACCGACCATCAGATCCTCGGAATGATCAATCTGCTGTTCACCATCAGCACGGCCGAGGGCGGTTTTGTGGTGGTGCTGGAAGATTTAATCATTCACCCGCAGCATCGCCGTCAGGGCTATGGCAGTCGCCTGCTGGACCACGCCGTGGCCTATGCGAACAAAAAGGACTTCAAGCGCATCACCCTGCTCACCGACAAAATCAGTGCCGAATCCCAAGCCTTCTTCCAAGAGCACGGCTTCAAGTTCTCCAGCATGATTCCGATGCGGAAGGTGTTTGAGTGAAGTTAATGGTGACTTAGTTGATAGTTGAGAGAGGAAACTGCGACAGTTTTGCCGGCCGTCATTCTATCAACTCTCAACCATAAACTATCAACTCAGTGCCCCACCCACTGCGTCAGCATCACCTCGTTGCCTTCGGGGTCGGCAAAAATGGCGAGCACAATCGGCTCACCTTCGCGCTTCTCAGGTTCGGCGACGATGCGGCCACCGTGCTCGCGAATCAGGCGGCAGGCGGCGACGATGTTGTCCACTTGCAGGCTTAAGTCCGTGCTGTTGCGCGTGCCTTCACCGCCGCCGTGCAGGGCCACGATGCTGTCGCCAAAGGTCAGCTCGCTCCACCATTCACTCCGCACCGTGGGCACAAGGCCGAAGACGCTGGCGTAGAACTGGATCGCACGGTCCATGTCCTGAGCGAGCAGCAGGGTTTTGATTTTTTCCAGCTTCATCGCGTTAGTTCCTGTCGTCCCAAAGATAGTGCTTCAAACGAATCTTGGACGCTCGCTCGGATGCTTCCTGCGCGCGATCGCCGCCAGAGCGCGAGAGCTTCTCGGCCATGCGTGCAGCGGCTTCCCACTGCTGCGATTGCTCCAGCAGATCCACGGCCAGGAAGCCCGCGCGGTAATACCATTGATACTCCGCCGGGGTGGCAGGCAATGTGGCGGGATTGCTGCCGATGTTGATGACGTCGTAGCAGGCCTCCTGCGCCTCGGCAGAGCGCTCCAGCTCGCGCAGCGCGGTGGCCAGCAGCACGCTGCACCGGCCCGCCCACAGGTAGGGCAGGGACTTGTCGGTCAACATGGAGCGTAACAGGGTCACCGCTT
>CAXNNN010000418.1:0-3933 GCA_964203095.1 Verrucomicrobiaceae bacterium
ATTACGTCACGCTCGATCACAACATCGTCGCCATGGTCGATGTCGATCAGAAGAAGCTGGATGAAGCCGCGAACAAGAATGACAAGTCGCATCAGGACGCCGGCAAGCCCACCCCGTCCGCGCCGAAGCTCTACAAGGACTTCCGCAAGATGTTCGACGAGATGGCCAAGGACATCGACGGCGTCATCATTTCCACGCCAGACCATACTCACTTCGCCGCCGCCATGTGGGCAATCAAGCACGGCAAGCACGTCTGCGTGCAGAAGCCGCTGTGCAACACGATCTGGGAAGTGCGCGAGCTGCACAAGGCTGCCAAGGAAGCCAAGGTCGTCACCCAAATGGGCAACCAAGGCCGCACCATGGAAGGCCAGCGCTTGGCCAAGGAATGGATCGAGCAAGGCCGGATTGGCACGCTGAAGGAGATCAAACTCTGGACCAACCGCCCCATCTGGCCCCAGGGGCCGATTGGCAAAAAACTCACGGCCACGCCCGAAGGTTTTGATTGGGACAAGTGGCTCGGCGTAGAGGCACTCGAGCCCTACTTCGAACTGGACATCGCCGATGAAAAAGCCCTCAAGCGCGGACGCTCC
This sequence comes from Verrucomicrobiaceae bacterium, assembly GCA_964203095.1. Lineage (GTDB taxonomy): Bacteria > Verrucomicrobiota > Verrucomicrobiia > Verrucomicrobiales > Verrucomicrobiaceae > JAEUHN01. Next base: position 591 of record CAXNNN010000418.1, read on the forward strand.
GTGCACCCCTTCAACTGGCGCGGCTGGTGGCAGTTCGGCTCTGGTGCGCTGGGTGACATGGGTTGCCACATCATGGACGCCACCTTCAGCATCCTCGGCCAAGTCATACCGACCAAAATCGAAGCGGAAAGCAGCCCCATCAGCGCGCTCAACGCCCCGCAGTGGTCCAACCTCACTTACCACATGCCCGCCAGCGCCAAGCAGCAGGCCATGACTGTGACCTGGAACGACGGCAGCAAAGACGGCGTGCCGAACAAGCCCGCCAAGCCTGACATGATCAAGCAGGACACCTGGGACAAGGCCAGCAGCGGCATGCTCTTCGTCGGCACCGACGGCCTCATCTTCGAAGGCGACGCCTACTGCAAGAGCCCCCGCATCTTCCCAGACGAGAAGTTCACGGAAGCCCGCATCGCCCTCGGCAACGGAACGCACAAGAAGACCGAAGCCCGCAGCCCCACACCCGACAACCCGCAACTCGAGTGGGCCACCTGCATCGTCAACGGTGGCACCCCCAGCTCCAACTTCGACTACAGCGCCGCGCTCACAGAATTCGTGCTCCTGGGCAATCTCGCCATCCGCTCCCAGCAGGCCATCTCCTGGGACAAGGACGCCATGAAGGTGACCAATGTCGAGTCCGCCAATCAGTTCGTAAAGCGCCCAAGCTACCGCGAAGGCTGGGGCGTGTAAGGATCAGATCGCGCCGATCACGCATCGGCCGTCTTCACCCCGCGTTGGGCCACGTGCCAACGCGGGGTTTTTGTTGGGCAACGAGGAATGTTTTGGCATGCCCAGCGACTCCGTGCTTGGCCCCTGTCCTATCGGGTCGCCACTTTTTCGATCTGTGGCAGAGCGAGCAGGCGCTTGCTCTCGTCGATCAAAAACTTCACGTCCTGGAAAGGCTGATAGCTGACATCCAACCAGCGAAGACGCTGCTGAGCATCGACGAGCGCGACGGCGTGCAGGGGAAACTGCTCGAAGTCGTCGTGGGCGCGGTAGTTGCGGAAGGTGGCGACGTCGGCAGAGACTAGCTTCATGGGGAAGCCGCCCTTGGTCTTGGACCACTTATTCGCCTTCGGCAGATCCTCCACACTATCAGGCGAAAGCGCGACGATGTTGATCCCCTGCTTGGTAAACTCAGCAGCCAGCGGCTCAAACGCGCGCAGTTGCTCCATGCAATGCGTGCAATGATGGCCGACGTAGAAGATAAGCAACGTCGGCTTACCTGTGTAATCCTTGTTAGACACGACCTTGCCATCCATACCCTTCCCAGCCCAGGCAGGGGCAGACGTCGGCGACCAGTGCACCGGGCCAAGGGAATCCAGCGAGGGGCGTGTGCCCGAGTCCTGGCGCACCGGGGCAGGCTTGCGCCAGCCGTCCTTCATGCCGAGCACCGCAGCCAGGGCCTCTGCCTGCTTGGCGGCGGGCAGCTCCCCATCCAGCGCAAAGGCCTTCTCCCTCACGCGCTCGAAACTTTTCTTCGCATCGTCGAGCTTGCCAGCGGCTTGATAAACGCGGGCTTGGAGGAGGCTACCTTCGATGTCCTGGGGTAAGTCCGCTGCAAGCGCGACCGCCTTGGCTTGGTCTATGTCCAGCCAGTAGCGCACAAGGCGCGGCTTGGGCGTGTCTTTGGCTTTCTCCAGTGCGGACTTGATGTCTACCGGATTCGCCTTGGACAGGATGAGCTTCAAGGCGCGCAGCTCGGCGAGGCCTTCAACGAGCCCTTTGTTTTTGTCCTCCGCCTTCTTGGCGTCAGGCTTCTTCGCTTCAGGTGTGGGTGCAGCGGCAACGGCTTTGGACTCCTTCTTTGCAGTCTCCGCCTTGCGCACCTCTTCTTTTACGGCGGCCTTGGACTTCTCCTTTTTCTCGAGCGCTTCCAGAGCGGCGATGGTGACAGCCAGTTCCGCGCTTTTTCCTGTTGCGTATTGGGCGATACCGACGGCACGCAGGCGGGTAACTTCATGCCCCGTCTGCACCGTGGGCTCCAGCAGTGGTCCTCCATTCAAGTTTAGCAAGTCTCCCCAGAGTTCCCACTTGGTCAGCGTCTCGATCAGGCGGGTGCGACCATAGCTGGCGCTGCTGCGTTCCTTATCCAACGTGTTGTAGCTGGGATGACGGGGGTTCTCGATCAGGGCCTTGGCAAGACTGATGCCGTCCCGCGCACGACCCAGATCATTCCAGGTGCGAATCAGCCATTCTTCATTGTGCGCGTAGTTGTGAATCTGGTCAGGCAGCACCAAGCTTTTCATCATGTAGGCGTGATCCACCCGCGTAGAGGCCTCCTGCTGCCACGCGGCGTCATCAGGTCGATTCAACTTGGAAAAGGTGTGCCCCGGCATGTGCCACATGTGCGCGATGCGTGGCGAGATCTGGCCGCAGAGTGCGCCGGATTTCAGCGCGCGAGCAGGCTTGTTATCGTCCCACAAATGAATGCGGTAGTGATGCGCTGGGTGCATCGGATTGACCGCGAAAATCTGATCGAGCAACGCATCCAGCGCTTGGTTGCTGCTGATGGGCAAGTCGCCGCGCGCATCCCAGATTTTCCAGGCCAGGAAGGCCTTGGCCTCAATGTCCTCCGGGTAGTCCTGCACAAGAGTTTCAAGGTCTTTGATGTAGCCCTGCTGGCGCGCCTTCTTGTCACGCTTGTCATCTTTATAGAAGTTCTCCAGCGAAGTGATCCACAACTGCTCGCGCTTGCTAGCCTTGGCCTTGCGCTCGACCGCCTTGGCTAGGAATCCCTTGGCGCGCTTTTCGTTGTTCACGTTGGCCAAGGCCATGCCCCAGAACGGCATCGCGGCCTCAGGGTCCAGGGCGCTGGCTTGGCGGTGGGATCTTTCCGCCTCAAAATACCAGAAGCCATGCTGCTGGGCCACGCCCTGGGTGAAGAACTTCTGTGCCTCGGCGCTCTGGGTGGTGATCGGAAAGTCGATCTTGGGCATCCCGGCCATGAGCACTGCCGCCTGTCGGGGTCCCTCATTGAAGGCATCGCCGTGGAGCGAGTGACCGGGCGCTTCATCCGCCACGGCGACAAAGGCAGGCCACAGGGCGAGAAGGACAAGGCGGTTCAAGAGCATATGTGCTGGAGAACGTGTTGAGTGCCGTCTTTCCTTCGTCGGGCAGGGCCTAGATGAGAAGTCCAGGCCGTCGTGAGAAAACTAAAAAATGAGTTTTTTATAAATATAGGGCACCTCTGGAAACCTCCTCTCGCAGAGGACTTGACTTCGCCCCGCGCTGGTAGGGCACCATGTCCCCATAGCGCCGCCGCCGAAGCGTGGGATGTGGCGATGCGGCACTCTGCCGCGAAATCCCGTCGTGTATCCGGCGCGTTGAGACAACGCGCCCTACC
>CAXNNN010000419.1:0-3900 GCA_964203095.1 Verrucomicrobiaceae bacterium
TCCGTCAAAGGCCAACCCGCCGAGTTTTGGATCGAAGCCGATTGGACGAACCATGACCGCGCCGTCACCGGCCAGCCCGGTTTCAAAGTCCTCATGCGCGTGGACGAGACCACTTACACGCCTGTGCGTGATTACTTCAAAACCCGCAACGGCAAGCCCATGGGCACGGATCATCCCATCGCTTGGACGCACGAACCCGCCACCGGTGGCCGCTTCTTCTACACCGAGTTTGGCCACGACCTGCGCTCGCTCAGCACGCCCTTTGCGCGGCAGCATGTGCTCGAAGGTATCAAGTGGGCCGCGAAGATGACAGTGACCCCTGAGAATCAAAAGTAGAAGATGGAATCATGAAGCACGCACTCCCCCTCATCACCGCCCTCCTCCTCGCGCCGCTGGCCACCCTCCACGCCGCCGATGCTCCGGCAAAGGAACAAAAACCCGCACCCGAGTTCCGGAAATACGAACTGCCCGTCGAGCCCGACGAAAACGTCGCGTATGGCCCGCATCGGATGCAGGTGATTTACTTTTGGCGGGCGAAGTCCGACCAGCCGACGCCGCTGCTCGTTTATATCCATGGCGGCGGCTGGACCGGCGGGGATCGTTCGGTGGCTCGAAGCATGATCCTGCCAGCGCTCAGCGCTGGGATCTCGGTGGCCTCCGTGGAATACCGCACCATCAAGGACTCCACCGCCGATGGACTGGTGCCGCCGGTTAAGGGACCGATGCTCGATTGCGCTCGTGCTCTTCAGTTCTGCCGCAGCAAGGCGAAGGAGTGGAACCTCGACAAAACCAAGGTCGCTCTCTCCGGCGGGTCTGCCGGTGCCTGCACAAGCCTTTGGCTGGCCTTTCACGATGAGATGGCCGACCCAAACAGCCCTGATCCCATCGCCCGCGAGTCCACCCGCGTCCTCTGCGCCGCCGTCTCCGGTGCGCAGACCACGCTCGATCCTCACCAGATGCGCGAGTGGACGCCTAACAGCAAATATGGCTCCCACGCTTTCGGCATCGTGTGGGATGCGAAGAAGAAAATCAGCTCCTTCCAGATGTTCTACGACGCCCGCGAGCGCCTCCTGCCTTGGATCAAAGAATACTCGCCCTACGAACTCGTCACTTCCGGCGACCCACCCGTCGGCCTTTACTACAGCGCCCCGCCGAACCTCGGCCACGATGAGAAAGACCCCACCCACACCGCGAACTTCGGCGTGAAGCTCAAAGAACACTGCGATGCCAACCAAGTCCCCTGCGACCTCGTCTATCCCAGCGCCCCGAACGTGAAGCACGCCACCGACAGCGATTACATCAAGGCGCATCTGCGGCCTGAGTTGAAGTAAGGCCCGGCCACGTTACAACTGGAATGTCCATGACCCCAAACACCACCCGCCGACATTTCCTGAAACTCGGCGCTCTCACTCCTCTCGCGGCCGCCACGTGCCAGGCGGCTTATTCGCCACTCCCACGCACGGGCAAAGCACGCTTCACGCCGACGCTGAACGCGTATTCCTTCCTCGAACAGCTCAATGCCAACATCGCCGATCCAAAGACGGGCATCGACCTCTTCGGCGTGTGCGATTTCTGTGTGAAGCATGACATCGAGGCGGTGGATCTCACCGGCTACTTTTTCCCCGGCTATCCAAAAGCGCCGTCGGACGACTACATCGCCCGTATCAAGCGCTACACGCATGATCGCGGCATCACGATCAGCGGCACAGGCGTGAAAAACGACTTCGCCACGGCGGACAAGGCCGTGCGTGCCGAGGGCGTGGCTTTGACGAAGCGGTGGATCGAGGTGGCCGCGCGGCTCGGTGCGCCGGTGGTGCGTGTGTTTGCCGGTCCGCAGCAAAAGAACTCGAAGGACTGGCAGGGTGCCGCTGGTCGTGCCTCGCGTGACGAGGTGGAGAAGTGGATGGCGGAGGCGCTGCGCGAGTGCGCTGAGCATGGCGAAAAAAATGGCGTCATCGTTGCCGTGCAGAATCATGGTGACTTCCTCAGCACTGGCCCGGAGCACGTCAGCCTGCTGAAGCGCGTCGATCATGCCTGGTGCGGTGCACTCGTGGACACCGGCAAATACTTCACCTCCGACCCATATGCCGACATCGCGCTGATGATGCCACACGCGGTGAACTGGCAGATCAAGGAAACGCTCGGCAGCAGCCTCAAAACACCGCCCGCCGACTTCAAGAAGCTCGCGAAGATCATTCACGACGGCGGCTATCGCGGCTTCGTGCCCATCGAAACGCTCGCCATGGGCCGCAAGGACTACGATCCCGCTGCCGAAGTCATGAAAGTGCTCGCCGCCATGCGTGCGGCGATCGCCGAGCTGAAGTGAGATTTGCCATGAAACACACAGTCGCATTCCTCACCGCCCTGATGCTCGTGCCGGGTGCCAAACTTATTGCTGAGTCACCGGGCGATACTGCGTGGCAAGTTCTCGGCGGGCCGGAGAAAGAAAAGGGCGAGGCTGTCCAGATCGTCGAAGGAACCGGTGAGAATCTTGAAGTTCTTGTCGCAGGCCGCCGAGGCACCGTGATGCGCAGATTTCCGGAAACCCCACTGCCCGCCACACTGACCTTTCGCTTCCAGTCGAGCTATGACCCGAAAGCGCGGGAAGTGCCTACCGAGGTGTTTGGCACAGGCGATTTCAGAATATTCGTTGGGACCCGGATAAGGGCCGGGGGGAAGACGGAACTCGGCGATTATGAGGGATTTCAATTTCGCATCTTCCCGCACTTGAGCGATTCGCCGGAACGAGTGATCACCGGCGATGAATCCCATACGGCGACTTCACTGTGGATTCGTTACATTGATCCAAAACGCCGCCACAACGGAAAGGGGCAGCCTCACACGGGACTGCTCAGTGATGCGGCACAGAACCGCAACAAGCAGAAGGGAATCCACAACGCCGGATGGGCACGAGTTGCGTTGTTGGAGGGAGGTTTCGGCCTGAAGAATGCGCACGAGGCTGTCGTCACGATTCGCCTCACTCATCAAGCCATGAGTATTGAAGCCAATGGAAAGACCTTCGCCTACCCATTCGGGCCTGAGGAGTGTCGAATCTCGAAAATCGATAGTCTTGCCATCGCTCACACCAACACCAGCCGCGGCTATCAGACCTATCGTGTATACGCCCTGCAAGCCGCTTCAAAAACCAAATAGGAATCGAGCACCCAAATGTTATGAAACACACCCTCACCACCGCTTTGTGCGCCGCTTTGTGCGCCGCTTTGTTCTGCACGCTCCATGCCGCCGAACCCATCCGCGTGCTCGTTTGGGACGAGCAGCAGCCGCAGCAAAAGGAGGGCTATGGTGAGAACTTCCTCGGCGAGACCATCGCCGCGCACCTGGCGAAGCTGCCGGGGCTCTCCGTGAAGACAGCGAAGCTCGACGAGGCCGATCAAGGCCTCAGCGATGCCACACTGGATGCCACCGATGTGCTCATCTTCTGGTGTCATCGACGCGTGAAGGACCAGGACGACGCCCGTATGGAAGCCGTCGTGAAGCGCGTGATGGACGGGAAACTCAGCTTCATCGGGCTGCACTCCACGCATTGGGGCAAGCCCTTCGTGCGGCTGATGCAGGAGCGAGCGAAGGCGGATGCAGTCAAGGCTTTGCCGGAGGCTGAGCGAGCCACGGCGAAGTGGGAGTTCCTCAATGAGGCACCATACTATAAAGGCGTTGGCCGTGCTGCCCGTATCACGCCCTTTATCGAGAAGGGCGAGGGCCATGTGTGGAAGCTCACCCTGCCTGCGTGCGTCTTCCCCGTTTATCGCAATGACGGGATGCCCTCGCACGTCACCACGCTGCTGCCGCAGCATCCCATCGCCGCAGGACTGCCCGCGCAGTGGGACATCCCACGCACGGAGATGTATGGCGAGCCCTTCCATGTGCCGCCGCCGGATGAGG
>CAXNNN010000420.1:0-3900 GCA_964203095.1 Verrucomicrobiaceae bacterium
GCATCAGCCCGACAATGCAGACGATGCTGGCGGGCGTGGAATCGGTGCTGCTGTGGATGCAGCATGATGAACCGAAGGCCGAGGGCAAAGCGCCGCCTGCGGAGGAATGGCTGGTGCGATGCCTGGCACTGATGCCGGACACAGTGCGCGAGATGAAGCGGGTGGACGTGCCCGCAGGGTTCAAGGATTGGAATGATGTGCTGCGTGATCGTGGCGCGGTGGAGACCTTCGCACTGGTCAAGCTGGCGGTGCGTGATGCGGTGCCGGTGACGAGGCCGCAGAGAGCCGTGCAAGTGGTGGATGAACCTGCACCTTCGCCGGCGAAGGATGAACTGCCGGAGCCGCAGGCGTTGCCTACATTACTCGCGCCGGTGATGGCTTTCGATGATGCGTGGATGCCGGAGACTTTCCGCCTGTGGCTTGTGGATACGACGGAGCGGATGCAGTGCCCACCCGACTTTCCCGCTGCTGCGGTGATGACGGGGCTGTCATCGGTGATCGGGCGGCGCGTGGCGATCCAAGCGAAGGAGCATGACACAGGATGGATCGAGCACGGGAACCTGTGGGGCCTTGTGGTCGGTGATCCTGGCTCACTGAAAAGCCCGACGCTGCAAGCCGCGCTGCGCCCCCTGCGACGCATGGAAGCGGAGAGTGTGCGCAAGCACCAGGAAGCGGAGCAAGGCCGGAAGGTGGAGGTGATGAAGTCAAAGCTGATGCGCGAGGCGGCAGCCAAGGAAGCGGCGAAGGCGATCCGCAACGGCAAGGAGGCGGACTTTGATTTCAACGCGCTGGTGCCTGTGGATGCAGGCGATGAAGAAACGCCGCTGCGCCGGTTCATCGTGAACGACTTCACGCTGGAAGCGCTGGGGGAAGTGCTACGTGCGAACCCTCACGGCACGCTGGCCTTCAATGATGAAATCGCGGGCCTGCTGTCACTACTGGAACGAGAGGGCAATCAAAGCCTGCGGGCGTTTCTCTTGCTCGCGTGGAGTGGCAAGGAGGGCTTCACCTTTGACCGTATCATGCGCGGGATTCGTCGTGTGGAGCATGTGTGTCTGAGTGTGCTGGGCGGCATTCAGCCGGGAGTGCTGGCGGAGTTTGTGCGCAGTGCGCAGGCAGGCGGCGCGGGTGATGATGGCTTGATCCAACGCTTTGGCCTGATGGTCTGGCCAGATGCTCGCAGCGAGTGGCGCGATGTGGACAAGCCGCCGCACATCACAGGCGGGGACGAGGTCGAGGATGTGTTTCGCTCGCTAGAAGGTCTGTCATCGGAGGCGCTGGCCAAGCACGCGCCCATGAACGCGGATGGCGTGCCGACGTTCACCTTTGCACCGGAGGCCCTGGAGTGTTTCCGCGATTGGCGCGGCACCCTGGAACGTCGCCTGCGTGGTGATGAGCTGTCGAGGCCGATGATCGGGCACCTAGCGAAGTATCGAAAGCTCGTGCCTGCGCTCGCGCTGAACCTTCACCTTGCCGAGTGGCGCACGGAAGCGGTGACACTGTCCGCCCTGCAAAAGGCGCTGCACTGGGCTGCCTATCTGGAGACGCACGCGGCGCGTGTGTATGGCTCGAAAGGCGTGGTCGAGGCGGAGGCGGCGCGGGCCTTTCTCAAGAAGCTGCTGGCTGGGACGCCTGGCCTGCCAGAGGAGTTCACGGCGCGGCAGGTGCGCAATAAGGGATGGTCTGGCATGACCAAGCCCGAAGAATGCGAGGCCGTGTGCGAGCTGCTGGCGGACTGTGGATGGATCATCGGCAAGCCTGCCGGTGCGACCGCGAAGGGCGGCAGGCCGACAACGGTTTACCGGGTGAATCCGAGAGCGGGAAGCTCATCTTAGTAGCGTGGGCACACACTGCCTCTTATTGTCCAAGATGTTAAACTTCGCTGTCGATGTGATTCTGCGCCTATGGGACACCGCTTGGATCGTGTCTATGTTTTTTCTGGGGTGGATCAATGCTTACAACCAGAAGATCACGTTCGACTCGATCCATCAGTGGCCAAGCCGTATGCTGCGACTGCTTGGCACGCCGTTGCTTTGTTTCTTTTTCTACGGATTCTCCGTTCATGGGGGATCGGGGGATCAAGAAAACCTGGACTACGACATGAACGGACTCACGGAAAAGCAATGGCAGTTGGCGTATGAGAAAGGACGTCATGAAAGCGCAGTAGCTTGGTTTACCTGTGGCCTTGCAGGCATGGTTGGCACGTTGGCCGCATGGGGCCTTACCAAAGACCCGTCAAAAATTGACATGGCTAGAGAAGGTAACGAATGACAACGCTGCTACGAGTCCTTTGCGTCAATCATCGAAATTCGGGACTGAGCACGCTCTTTTGATGGGCCTGCCAAGCACCATCAAAACCACTGAAACCTTGCCCTGAATCCCTGCCAGAGGTTTTGATGGTTTCGATGGTGCCCCGTGTGTGCTCGCGCCCTCGCGCCGCCGCTCCAATTTTTGACGATGACCAAATGTAGGCTATCACTTGCGCATGTCTGAGCCACTCGATCCCAGCGCCCAAGAGAGCTTTGAATCTCAGGATGCATTGACCTCCTGCATCTATCCGATGACTTGGCGGGACCTAGACTTTGTTGATGATCTTCAATACAGCCGGGGCGAGCCCATGACCTGGGAAGAAAAAATGCAAGCCCTGGCACTGGAGCGCAAAATCCCGCTTGAGCAGTTACCAACGCAACAGCCAAGCATTGCCGAGATCATCGACAACAGCATTCGCCAGCGCACCCTGGAGGCACTCGATCCCGAGAAGAGCCGAGCCGCCAGCCACTATCAATTCAATCTGGAGGACTTCCGGTATCTGAACTCGCTGAGCGAAACGCGGGAAACTCCGCTGACCTGGGAGGAGGAAATGCAAGCGCTGGCCAAGCACCGGGGTATCGAGCGGGCGAGACTGCCAGCGGAGCCGCCCACCCGCTTGAATTAGAGTTTGCTGAGTGGAGCGTTAACTTGTCTCAGAGTTAGCGACGGCGCGGCTGGCAGCAACCGAGCGAGAACGCTGAGCGCTTTGCTCGCTTTTTCCGCAGGCAGCCATGGGAAGCAGGCGATGGCCTTTTGATATGGTCGAAATCTAAGCGATCATGGCGCATGTCGGAACCATCCATGCCCAGCACCTCCCCCGCTCCAGCGCCAGCGCTGCCCAGGCACCGCTTTCAGCTGGAGGACTTTCAATGGCTGCGAGCCTGGAAAGAAACCCAGCCGGAACCCACAACCTGGGATCAACGAATGCATGCCCTAGCCAAGCACCTGGGCATCGAGCGGGAGCAACTGCCCGCAGAGCCGCCCAGCCGCCTGAATTAGCGTCTGCTGAGGGGACGTTAATCTTGTCTCCGAGCGCACGCGTGCTACCCTATTGGCGATGTGGAATCTCGGCTTAAACAGGGGCTTGCCCAAGCAGGTCTTGTCGGACAAGGAGCAGCTCGCCCTGTTTCGCGAGAATCAGAAAGGGGTGAAGCTTACACGGGTGCCGGGGGATCAATTCTTGCCGCTGCCGACCAAGCCAACGTCAGCGACGGCGCGACTGGCAGCCCTCAAAGAGACAACGCTGGGGCTTTGCCAAGAAGGCGATGTTGCCTCTGAGTCGTGAGGCGGTTAAACTGCGCCCATGCTCACGATCTTGGATTCCATCATGCGCGACTTGCGCGACCTGCCCCCGCCGAAGCTGGTGGAGGTGTCGGAATTCATCCACCACCTGCACCCGGCGCCAGCGAGCGCGGAGCGGAAACGTGCGGCGCTGCTGGCAACGGCGGGCTGCATGGCCGGAGACGAGGGCGCAGACTTTGAACGCGCCGTGCGTGAAACCGCTGATCGAATCGACGGCGATGAGTAGCGACCTGCGGATGCTGGACAGTAGCGCGGTGATTCGGCACTTCCGACAAGGCGGCGAGGCGA
>CAXNNN010000421.1:0-3900 GCA_964203095.1 Verrucomicrobiaceae bacterium
CAGAGGACTTGACTTCGCCCCGCGCTGGTAGGGCGCTATGTCCCCATAGCGCCGCCGCCGAAGCGTGGGACGTGGCGATGCGGCACTCTGACGCGAAATCCCGTCGTGGATCCGGCGCGTTGAGACAACGCGCCCTACCGATCATGGACGCTGCGACGGCAGTCGAAACAGGTTTCCAAAGGTGCCCTTTAGACGCTACTCTTCACCGCCGACGGTGAATGTCACGTTGCTAATCTGAGCCCTCGCCAGCGCGTTGAGAACATCAATCACGCGCTCATATTTTGCCTGCTCTTCTGCCTGGATAGTCACAAGCACCTTGGCGTTGCGCCCGTCGGCTTCTTGTTTCAGACGCATCATCGTAGCGATAAAATTCGGCATGATCTTGCTATCAGGCGGATCAAGTTCCTCCTCATTCAAGGTGATATTCCCTGTCTCCTCGACGCCAACGGTAATCTCGTCGGGCATCTCGGGAGCATCCTGGGTGACAACATTCATCCCTGGCAATTGCTGCTTGAGCTCGTTCTCCACCTTCACGGCACCAGCCATGACCATGAAGAACAACATGATCACGAACACGACGTCAATCATGGGCGCAATCTGGAAGCCAAGGTTGACCGCCTCGACCTCCATGGGTTGTTTCTTTTTCTTCTTACCGTGGCCGGACATAAATGAAGTGGGCTACTATTTACTGAGCGCTGAGAACGAGATATCGCTGATGCCAGATTGACCAATGACGGTCATGACCTTCTGAACCTCGACGGCGGGCAAGCGCTTATCTCCGCGGATGATCACTCGCGCCTTGTTATTGGTCGCGTATTTTTGTTCCAAAATAGGAACCAATTCTTCAAGGTTGGGGAACTTGCGCTCGTTGTAGGTCACTAAGCCTTTTTGCTCAGCGACCTCCCAACGAATATTCAATAGCACCTCGTTCATGCTGTTGTTCTCATCTTTCTTCTTGGCACTTTCAGCAATTGGTAACTCAATGCCCTTGTCGACCTTGATGACCTCCGCCGTTGTGATGCTCATGAAGAAAATGAGCAACGTGAGCAACACGTCGATCATCGGAGCAATTTGAAACTCCGGTTCACCATTTTCGCCACCGCCTCCTCCTCCGCCCATAAGTTTGCCTCCTGGTAAGATTTCAGGGTTGGTAAAGACTCAATCAATCAGACTGAGTTATGCGTGAGCAGGCTCGGCGGCAGCACCACCAGCAACCCAGTTCGGAACGGCTGCGTAGAACTCTTCTTCGCCGACATGGCAATCCCTGAGATGAGCGTAGGGCATCTTGCGGAACAGTGCACTGAGAATTTCTTGAAGCTCATGGATGCCAGCCTGGAGCTTGTTACGCAGCAAGTAGAAGAACATGAACGCAGGGATAGCGATAGCCAAACCCGACGCCGTCGCGATAAGCACTTCACCGATAGCAGCGGCCAAACCAGCGGGATTGCCACCAACACCACCAGCACCCAATTCTTCGAAGGCGCTCATCATCCCCGTCACCGTTCCAACCAGACCGATCATCGGTGTGCAGACGCCGAGCACGGACAGGTAGTTGATTCGCGTTTGAATGGCAGCGTTGATTTTCGTCACGCCATCAACCAGGGCGAAATCCGTGGAGTCCTGGCCATCGCCCAAGAAGCTGAGGGACACGCGCGCCACATCCGTTGCAGGAGACGGGTTATTCTTGGCGAACTGATAAGCACCCACATAGTCGCCAGCACGGAACAAATCCTGCAACTGCTGAATGTATGCTCGAGGAGCCAACTTGCTGACGCTGGTCCGCATCCAAAGATCAACCGTCAACCAGACGAGCGCGACCGAGCAAAACCCCAGAGGATACATAACCCAGCCACCTTCATGCCAGATATCCATGAGCGATTTGCTCTTGTGGATCGTCTTGGTTTCACCGGGCTTCAAACCAGCAGCGGCAGGATCTTGAGCCTGGGCGGGGGTGAAAATAGCGAGGCTTCCGAACATCAGCGCGGCACACAAGCCGGCGCGGAAAAGCGCTTTGATGGGTTGGATATGCATAGAGTGCGTGTGGGGCATGAACTTCATGTGAAGGTGAGTGTGGAGTTGAAATTGTATTCTCGAACAGAAATCATTTTGCAGGTGCAGCCTCCGCAGGCTTCGCATCCGATGCTGGGGTTTCAGCGGCCTTGGTCGTCTCGCTATCATTCTTCAGCCCACGGATGGCCGCTTCCTCCGTCTTGGCCCTCTCAGCCATACCAGAACCTGGATAAGTCTCCATGATGCGCTTGTAAAAACCAGTCGCATCCTCGAAACGGCGCATCTTGGCGAGTGCACCCGCTGCAGCCATCTCAGCCTCAGGCACGCGCTGGACTTGAGTCCCATAAAACACAGGGACACGGAGATAAGCCAGCAAAGCCTTCTCCCACTCCTTCTGCTTGAAGTAAACGTCGCCCTGAATCATCCAAAGGGAAGCGCCCACCGCCGAATCATCCGTCTCCGACAGAATATTCTGGGCTTGGGCCACAATGGAGGCATAGTCGCTGGATGTCTGGCGCTCAATGTTGAGCTGAATAATCTTTAGCTTGGTCTTCTGGGCATCCGTTAGCTTCAAAAGACGCAGTGCAGGCATCGCCTTGATCGTGTCTTCGAATTTGCCCGCTTGTCCCAATGCCTCGACATAGGCGAACGAAAGATCGGCGTAGTGGTTACCCGGGATCTCCTTGAACGGCTCGAATACCTCCTTGCCTTTCTTGAGCATCGCCAATCCTTCGTCCATTTTGCCACCCGCCAGCAGTGAGGTGCCTTCCGTGATTTCGATAGGTGTCGGCCATTCTAGCTTGAGCACCCCAGACATCTGCAAGGTGGAGGTTGCCACGTTGGCCCCCACCTTAACAATTTTCATGACCTTGTCGCCCTCGACCTTGAACTGGTCAGGACCAAGCTTGCTGCCGTCTTTCAAGACGATGGATTGCGCCAAGCCTTGGCCCGTGAGCGCCAACAGGGTTGCCGTAACGATGGCTGAAATGATCTTCCTCATGGATGTGTGATCTTTAGGCTCCAAGCTTTGCGCGCTCCTGCTGCGCAAGTTTGAATTCGGGCTGTTCTTTGATATCCGTGCGCTTCAGCATTTCATCCAGCGTCTTCTTCGCCTCCTCTTTTTTGTTCAAGAGCACGAAGCAGCGGGCCGACTGCAGGTATGCGCGAGCCATCCAATCCTTGTATTTTTGATGCGCGACGAACACACGAATATAGAAGGCATTGGCACCCGCCCAGTCCTTCTTGGCCTCCTTGATTTGGCCAAGGCCAAACAAAGCTTCGGCCCACGATGTGCGCCACTCTTTAGTTCGCGCGATGGCGTCATACTCCGCTTCGGCCTCGGTGAGCTTGCCCAGCTTCACCAGCGTTTTGGCTTTGCCGAGGGTTGCATCAAGAATGCGGCTACTGCCTTGATACTTGTCGCTGGTAGCCTCATTGAAGAACTCAATCGCCTTATCGAACTCGCCTTTGCCGAAGTAAATCTCACCAAGTCCCACAGGTGCACCATCGGCGAATTCGCTGGTCGGGAATATGGTTCGCAGGCGCTCATAGCAAGCGGCTGCCTTATCGGCTTCGCCTTTCTTGCGCGCATTGTCACCAACAATTGATAGGAGAAGAGGGCTCAGATCTTCCGGCTTAGCCACATCAATAATGATGTTGAAGAGCTTCTCCATCTTTTCAGGTTCACGGGCCAGCTTGGCAAGCCAGGCACGAGCGAACAAGATGCGGATGTTGGCGGTAGGCGTCAGTTGTTCAGGTGTCAGCAGAGCCTCCAACTCCTTCTCAGCCTCTTCAAAAGTCGGAGCAGCAACCGTAGGCGTAGCGGTGGTGGCAGGCGCTGCAGCTGGGCCAGCAGGCTTCAATGCCGCTGTCTGAGCGGTCGAAGCGCGA
>CAXNNN010000422.1:0-3897 GCA_964203095.1 Verrucomicrobiaceae bacterium
GAAGTGCTCAGCATTGACCTTGTGCCGAACCACGTCGCCCATCCAGCTGAGCAGCAGTTCCAGCATGGCATCGCGCTGGTGCAGGTAGCTTGCCTCAACCAGGGCCTTCATCTTTTCCTCGCGGCCCTTGAGGTAGGAGCTACTGTCCGTGGTCTTTTGATAATGCTCTTTCTCCTTGGCGAAGTCGTCGCCGGCATCCTCTTCGATGTCCTCGCGGAGTTCGTCGAGCACCTCCTCGAAGGCGGCCTTGAGGCTTAGCGCAGTAGCCATGCTCGCCTTCGCGCTTTTGGCTTGGGCCTCTAGCAGCGCGAGCAGTTTCTTCTCATGCTCAGAGTAGCGCCGTGCACCAGCCTCTGGCAGCAGATCAATCTCGATGACGCGTGAAAGCGTGGTCGGTAGCAGCTCATCGGGCTTGCTGGTCAGCAGCAGCAGCAGCGTGTTCGGCGGCGGCTCTTCCAGCGTCTTGAGGAAGGCGTTTTGTGCTTCCGTGGTCATGCGCTCGGCGTCGATGATCACGCCGAACTTTTGGCCAAGCGGACCCGCCTTCAGATTCAGCATGTGCTCCAGCTCACGCATGGTTTCGATCTTGATGCGGCGGCTCTTGCTCTCCGGCGCAACGATGACCGCGCCTTGCTGCGCCCAATCGGCCAAAAGCCGCTGCTTCTGCCCCATGATCAGGTTCAGCACGCGGGTGGCGAAGGCTTCCAGGTTCGCCTCCTTCGGCCCGGTGATCAGGTAGGCGTGACCGAGCCGGCCTCCTTGGCGCGCCCGGTCGATGAGTTGCAGGGCGCGATCAGCTTTGAAGGGCATGGCGACGTTTTTCCACGAGTTTACGGGCGTGCTCTCCGCACTGCTGCGGCGTCGGCATGGACTTTCCGCAGCCTTCAGGGCCGTCGAGGGAGATGGACAATCCAGGTGTCATGCGCGCGAGCGGAGTCCATAGCCACAGACGCAGCGGTTTCCAGCGCCGTGTTGGAATGTTGTGCGGCTCGATTGAACAACGGATAGCATACCTGTCGTTGGTCTGTCATGCCCACCCTGCTCGCCCGCACCGCTGCGCTCTGCCTCTTGATTACTAGCCTCGCCACGGCGAGGGAAGAACTGCAACTGACCCTGCCGCCACGGTGGTTCGGCGTGCCAGGCGTGCCTGTCAGCCTTTACTTTGACAACGTGGTGCTGACCGAGAAGCCTGAGGCCTATCGTTTCGAGGTGGCGTGTGACATTGGCCACAGCGAGGCGAGGCACTGGACGACGACACCCGCGATCACGGATGTCGGCGATCACACGATGGTCGTCACAGTGAAGGACGCGAAAGGCACGGTCGTGGCAGACGGCAAAACCGTGCTGCGCATCGCCCCAGCCGACGCAGGCGCGGGGCGTGAGCTAAAGCTGCTCGTTGTCGGCGACAGTCTCACCCATGCCTCGCTTTATCCGAATGAGATCGCGCGTCTCCTCAGCCAGCCTAGCAATCCCAAGGCCACGCTGCTCGGCACGCACAGGCCCGCTGCTGCTGCGCCCGGAGTGGTGCACGAGGGCTACGGTGGCTGGACTTGGGAGCGCTTTCTAACGAAGTGGGAGCCCAACCCGAAAAGCCAGGAACTAAAGTATCGCAGCAGTCCCTTTTTGTTCGCGGGCGCGGGTGGCAAGGGAACCCTCGATCTGCCACGATACTTCCGGGAAGGCTGCCAAGGTCAGACACCAGACGTTGTGACTTTCCTACTCGGCATCAATGACTGCTTCGGCGCGAAGGCAGATGACGCCAAGGCGCTGGACAAGCACATCGACACCACACTCGACCAGGCGGAGAAGCTAATCAGCGCCATGCGCGCTGCGTGTCCTCAGGCTGTCCTTGCCGTGGGGCTCACCACACCACCGAACGCACGTCAGGCCGCCTTCACAGCGAACTACGGGGACAAATACACGCGCTGGGGCTGGAAGCGTATCCAGCACCGGCTCGTTCAGCGAATGCTAGCACGGCTTGGCGAACGCACCCAGGATCGCATCTTCCTTGTGCCCACCGAGTTGAACCTCGATCCCGTCGATGGCTACCCCGAGAACAACGGCGTGCATCCCAACCCCGTGGGCTACGCACAGATCGGCACCAGTTTTTACGCATGGCTGAAAGCTTGGCTAGCGACGACGGCGGAAGGTGGCCACACTGCGCCATGATTCAGCGCGAGGTTTTGCCAGAACTGCTCGACACCCTGCCAAACGAGGACCCGGCAGCCGTCACCAGCCGGGCGGAGCTGCGGCTGATCAATCGCCTCATGGGTAACCATCGCTGGGTGGAGCGCCGGGTGCGTCAGCTGCCGCCGTCACGCCGCCGTGTGCTGGAACTCGGCGCAGGTGACGGCTTACTGAGTCGCCGCCTCATCCAGCGCGGCCTTTGCGCTGAAGGCGAGGTGAACGCGCTGGATTTAGCCCCGCAACCTTGCGACTGGCCGCTAGGTGCTCGGTGGCAGCAGACGGACCTCTTTGCCCTGCCGCAGCTGCCCGAGGCCGAAGTGGTCTTGGCGAACCTGTTCCTGCATCACTTTCAAAAGGACCAACTGGCCGAGCTCGGACGGAGGCTGCCGAGTGCCTGCCGCGTGCTGATTTTCAGCGAACCTGCGCGCCGCCGCCTGCACCTCTGGCAGGGTCGGCTCCTGTCCGTCATCATGCGCCTGGGTCATGTCACGCGCCATGACATGCTCATCAGCATTCGCGCAGGGTTCTTGCACCATGAGCTGCCGCACGCGCTAGGCCTGCACGGCTGGCAGTTCAAGGTGTCGCACACGCTGCTCGGCGCGTATCGAGTGTACGCAACTCGATGAACCGACCCATTACTATTGCAGGCGGAGGCCTCGCAGGCTTGGCCTTGGGTGTCGCCCTGCGCCGGAGCGAGGTGCCCGTGCGCGTGATCGAGGCTAGCAACTACCCGCGCCATCGCGTGTGCGGCGAGTATCTCTCCGGCATCCAGCCGCAGGAACTGGCGGCCCTGGGCATCACCGACCTGTTACAGCCCGCCGTGCGACACCACGACACCGCATGGTTCGATGGACCACGTTTGCTACTGCGCCAGTCCATTCCCGAGGATGCCTACGGCATCAGCCGTCACTACCTGGATGAGGCCCTGGCCACGCGCTTCCGCGACCTGGGCGGCGACTTGCAAACCAGCACGCGCTTCACTGACAACGAACAAGCCGAGGGCACCGTGCTGGCTATGGGTCGACCACAGCGTGCCTCTGCTTGGCTCGGTTTGAAAGCGCACTACACCGACCTCCCTCTGACCAGTGATCTGGAGGTGCATCTGAGCAATGCCGCGTATGTCGGGCTTGCCAGAGTGGAAGGCGGGGCCGTGAACGTGTGCGGACTCTTTGGCCGCACGGACGCCATCGCCAGCGCCGGACTGCGAGCCTTGGAACGAGCGTGTGTCGATGCCGGTCTCTCGGGGCTCGCCGAGCGCCTGCAAGCCGCGTCTCTTGACGCGGCTTCGCTCAAGGGAGTGAACCGTTTTCATTTAGGCTGGCAGCCAGTGCAAGACCAAGCCGTGCGCGTGGGCGATGCCGCTGCGATCATTCCACCCTTCACTGGCAACGGCATGACCATGGCTTTTCAGAGCGCCCTCTGCGCACTGCCGCCGCTGATCGCGTGGAGCACGGGCGGCACGCCTTGGAGCACCACGGCGGCTCTCATCCGCACCGCGCAGCAGCAGCGTTTCGCCGCCCGCCTGCGCTGGGCGCGCGGGCTTCAGACCCTGCTCATGCACCCGCTGGGCCGTCGGGCCAGCGCCGCCGTGGTGCGCAGCGGGCTCGTTTCCTTCGCGACTCTTTACCGAAAGGTGCGATAGCCTACCATGTTCTTCCGCAGTCTCTCGAGCGCCGTCCCTGAACGCGCCTGGTCCCAAGCCGAGTGCTG
>CAXNNN010000423.1:0-3884 GCA_964203095.1 Verrucomicrobiaceae bacterium
TTCGAGCGCACCCTCATCATCGCCGATGAAGGCAGCGAGATCATGTATATGGAAGGCTGCACCGCACCAAAGTTCGACACCGCTACGCTGCACAGCGCTGTGGTGGAACTGGTCGCTCTCAAGGGAGCCAAGATTCAATACGTGACCGTGCAGAACTGGAGCAGCAACGTCTTCAACCTCGTCACCAAGCGCGGCATCGCCATGGAAGATGCGGAAGTGCGCTGGATCGACTGCAATATCGGCAGCCGCCTGACCATGAAGTATCCAGGCGTCGTCATGAAGGGCAAAGGTGCCCGTGGCGAAGTCATCAGCATTGCCCTCGCCAACAACGGCCAGCATCAGGACACCGGTGCCAAGATGATCCACGCGGCGGACAACACGACGAGCAACGTCATCAGCAAGTCCATCAGCATCGGCCAGGGCCGCTCGACCTATCGGGGCTTGGTCCACATTCCGAAGCACCTGAAGGGCTGCAAGAACAACACCGAGTGCGATGCCTTGCTCATCAATAGTAGCAGCCGCACCGACACGTATCCTGCCATCAGTGTGCGTGGTAACGATCACGCCACACAGCACGAGGCCAGCGTCAGCCAAGTCAGCACCGAGCAGATCTTCTACCTCATGCAGCGCGGCCTCAGCGAAGCCGAAGCCATGAGCCTTAGCGTCAACGGCTTCATCAATGACCTCGCCAAGGAATTCCCCATGGAATACAGCGTCGAACTGAAGCGCCTCATTGATCTGGAGATGGAGGGAAGCGTGGGCTGATGAGCAGCCCAGCCTTGAACCCGATTCCGCTAACGTCTCGACCGATACCCATGTCCGCCCTGTCTCCCGATTCTGCACGTCTCTCTACCGCCCCCACCTGGTTCCGCACCCGCGCTGACGCGGCGTGGACCGAGTTCCAAACCTTGCCACTGCCAGGCATCAAGGACGAGCACTGGCGTTACTCGAATGCCAAGCGAATCGCGCTCGACACGCTGATCTCGGCAATACCGGCTTCAGAAGCCGACGCCCGGCGCGCCATCGCGGGCTCGAAGGGCTTGGAGAAAGCGGCGGCCTCTTTTGTTTTCGTCAATGACCGCTTGGTCTCCTCCCAGAGCGGCAGCCTGCCTGCCGGTGTGGTTTGTCTTCCGTTCGCGGAAGCGCTGAAGACTCAAGACGACGTGTTGGAGCACTACTTCATGAAGCGCGAGATGGAGCTGGGCTCGGCCAAATTCGCCGCGCTCCATCTGGCCATGGTGCAGGCCGGCACGGTCATCATCGTGCCCAAGGGCGTGAAGGTCGAATCGCCAATCGAAGTCTTTCATTGGGCTGCTGGAGCCTACACGGCGATCTTCCCCCACACGCTCGTCGTCACGGCGGAGAATGCGGAAGTCGTGGTCGTGGATCACTACCGTTCGTTGGACGACGCCACAGGGCTGAGCTGTGCGGTGGCCGATCTGGTCAGCGGCACCGGCAGCCACATCACGTATGTCGCTTGTCAAGAAATGAGCGATGCCGCCCAGGCCATGCACTTGTCCTCCACCAGCGCGGGCAAAGACTCGCAGGTGAAGAATTTCCAACTGCAACTCGGAGCCGACTTCAGCCGCAGCGAGAGCGTCAGCGATCTCGTCGGAGCCGGTGCCCGCAGCGACATGCTTAGCGTGTCCATGCCGCTCGGCACCCAAGTCGTCGATCAGCGCACCTTGCAGAAGCACAAGGCCCCGCACGCGACCAGTGACCTGCTTTACAAGAACGCTCTCTACGACCAGACGCGCACCGTGTTCAGCGGCCTGATCATCGTCGATGAAGGCGCGCACTACACCGACGCCTACCAGACCAATCGCAACCTGATCAACAGCGCTGAAGCCGAAGCGAACTCCATGCCTGGCCTGGAGATCAACGCCGATCAGGTCAAGTGCAGCCACGGTGCCACCAGCGCCCCGGTCAGTGATGAAGAGCTGTTCTACCTTAAAGCCCGCGGCATCCCTGATGGCGAGGCCCGCAAGCTGATCGTGCTCGGTTTCATCGAAGACACCGTCACCCGCATCGGCCACGAAGCAGTGGAAGCGATGGTCTGCGAGCGCATTGAGGAGAAGTTCGCGCGGGTGGGGTGAGCTATGGGCTCACGATCGACCGCAAATCATTGGTCTCGTAGATGACATTGCTGACACGCCAGCCGAGCTCGGTGTTGGACAGGTGCAGGCGCAGAGAGTGCGGCTCGCCGAAGTTCTTGAAAGTCACCAGCACGCTGGCTTCGATGTCTTCATCGTTGGCCTCCTGCACGATCTTCAGGCCGGTGATTTCGCGGTCCTGGCCAGAGTAAAAAGGATCGAAGTCGATGGCCATCTCATCGTATGAAACGGCCTTGAACAGCACCGCGGATAAACTGGGTTCGAACCACTTGCTCAGAGCGGTCATCGTATGCTCAGACAGTGGACCCTGGTCCGAGTCATGTGCCTTGTAGAGCTTTTTCACGAAGGCGACCGTCGCAGGCTCCTTCTTGGTGGTGGGTTCAGCCGCCATCGCTGGGGGGGGAGGACAGCACCAAAACAACCAAAGCGGGTAGCAAGAGCAGGGCTTTCATGGCCGACAGTAGAGGCGTGTCAGACCCGGCCTGCAAGACAGCGATGGACAGCAGACCCCTTTTTCCAGCGGTGCCCTGCCGGGCGTGAAAAAAGATTGACCAAAAACCCTGCTTCGGACGTTAATCCCTCCGTGCTCGCCTTCACCGGCGGGAGACTAACCCAACCTATACCCTCTACATCAACACCATGAAAAAAGTGCTCGCCACCCTGTGCGCCATCGCCCTCTCCGCAGTGACCGTTTTCGCCGGAGAATACCCGGACATCAGCATCGCTGAACTGAAGACCGCCATCGCAGCCAAAACTGTCACCGTCATCGACGTGAACGGCGGCTCCTCGTACGCCCGTGGCCATGTGCCAACAGCGATCAACTTTGCTGAAGCCAAGGCTGACCTCGCGGCCAAGCTGCCAGCTGACAAGGGCGCGCTCGTCGTCGCTTATTGCGGCGGTCCTTCCTGCTCCGCTTACACCCGCGCGGCCGACGCTGCCAAGGAGCTGGGCTACACCAACATCAAGCACCTGTCCGCCGGCATCAGCGGCTGGCTGCAAGCCGGTGAAGCCACCGAGAAGTAGTCCACGTTGAATGCTACGGGCTGCTGTGGCTTCGGCTGTAGCAGCCCGTTTTCTTTGCCGAGTTTAGTGGTGGATTCGAGTCAGAAGTACTCAGTTCTTGGTGTTTAGTTTCTGAAAGTCCTCCACCAGATACCAAGCACTCAACACTGCTCCCCTTTCCCATGCGTCGTTTGCCGTTGATCTTCGTCTGTGTGCTGAGCAACGTCTTCGCACACGCCGAACAGGCCCCCCGCATCCCGTTCAAAGACGCGCCTCACAACTATTTTCAGCGCGAGCCACAGGATGCCTTTTCCAAGTTGATCCCTAAGCTGGAATCTGGTGAGGTGCAGCTCGACACCAACAACCAGAAGGCTCATCTGATCAGCCTTTTGAAAGCGTTGGATGTGCCGGCGACCTCGCAGTTGCTCGTTTATTCCGCCACCAGCTTGCAGAGCGGTCGCATCAATCCGCGTAACCCGCGTGCCCTGTATTTCAATGAGGAAGTCTATGTCGGCTTCGTGCCCGGCGGTGACTTGGAGGTCTCTGCCATCGACCCGGAGCTAGGGCCCGTCTTCCACATTTTTACGCCCGCCTTGCACGGCGGTGCCCCGACTTTCCGACGCACCGACAAGTGCATGAACTGCCACGCCGGCGGTTCTAGCTGGCGCTATCCAGGCTTCACAGCAGAGTCGGTCATTCCTGCGCCGAACAGCGGAGCTAGCCTGGAGGGCTTCCGTCGCGAGATCGTGGGACACACCATTCCCATCA
>CAXNNN010000424.1:0-3869 GCA_964203095.1 Verrucomicrobiaceae bacterium
GCTGGTGGCGGTGAGGAAGTAGTTAGTGGTTAGTCATTGGTATTTAGTGCTGAGTTCTGAACGTCGCCATTCCGAGACTAACCACCAAGCACTCAAGACTGATCACTGGTTCCCGCCCTCTCACGTTGCCACGCTCTGATAACCTTGTCCCCGCGTGCAGTGCTCGTGCAGGTGATTGAAGACCTCGTGCGCGCGGATCATGCCAGAGCGGGGGATGTGGGGCAGCTCGCCGATGAGGACGGGCCAGTCTTGGGTGTCGGCGGGGACTCGGCCGTGGCTGCCGCGCACGAGCATGGCATCGAGCGGGATGACGTCCATTAACATGCGGAAGCCTAACAACTTCTTGGCGAGCTTGAGGCCGACCCTGAGCTTGGGGAACTTGAGGGCGGGATCGAGGAAGAGCTCCACCGGGTCGTAGCCGCACTTGCGGTGGATGTCCACGCAGCGGGCGTAGTCGGGGGCTTTCTGGTCGTTGATCCAGTAGTAATACGTGAACCAGGACCGCTCGTCGGCCACGGCGACGAGGTCGCCGCTACGCTGGTGCTCCAGGCCAGTGAAGAACTTTTCCTGCTTGGCCAGCACTTGCCCGACGCCGGGCGTGGCGGTGAGCAGGGCGCGGACTTCGTTCATTAAGGTGGGGTCCTGCACGTAGACGTGGGCGACCTGGTGATCGGCGATGGCGAAGACCTTGCTGCCGCCGAGGTCGATGCTTTCGCGGCCGAGTTCGTCCTTGATGCTGATCCAGCCCTTCTCGCGGAAAATGCGGTTGAGGTGCACGGGGCGGTCTACATCCGTGATGCCGTATTCAGAGAGCAGGACGACCTTGATGTTCCGCTGCTCGTAAAAGCGGATGAGATCGCCGACCACGTCGTCGATGTCCTTCAAGTCCTGCTGGATGGCGGGCATGTCCAGGCCGACGCGCTGAAGGTTGTAATCCAGGTGCGGTAGGTAAACGAGGCTGAGGCTGGGCCAGTGTTTCTCCTCCACCCATTTGGCCGATTGGGCGATCCAGATGGTGGACTTGATGCCGGCTGCCGGGCCCCAGAAGCTTGGAAAGGGGAAGGGGCCGAGGTCTTTCTTGATGCGCTCTCGCATTCCCATGGGCTGGGTGTGCACGTCGAAGACCTTCCGCCCGTCCGCCGGATACAAGGGGCGGGGTGTGATGGCGAAGTCGGCGGTGGAGTGCATGTTGAACCACCAGAAAAGCTTAGCGCAGGTGAACTGCGGGTCCACGCGGCGCAGGCTCTCCCAGAGCTTCTCGCCACTGACGACGTGGTTGCTCTGCTTCCAGAAGCGGTGCTCGTCGTAGTCGCGGTCATACCAGCCATTGGCGACGGCACCGTGATCGCGCGGCAGTTTACCGGTCAGGTAAGTGGACTGCGCGGTGCAGGTGACGGCCGGTAGGACGGGCTCCACCTTGGCCAACTGGCTGCGCTCCATGAAGGCGCGAATCTTCGGCGTGTCATTGCCGATGAGCCGGGTGGTTAAGCCGACGACGTTGAGAACTGCGGTGCGCTGCATGGGCGGAAGGGGCATTAATGATGAGGCATTCGTCATTGGTCAACGAGCGCTCGTTATTCGCAGCATTGAGCGGCGCATGACCAATCACCACTTACCAATGAATTGACCTCAATGCACCCAGCCTAGAACGATGGCAACCACATAGCCTGCTTTGCAGAGGTAATGCATGCCTTGATCTTGGTTGAAGTTGGTCTTGCCGTCGCACTTCACCAAATCAATGAACCAATGCACGACGAACTCAACCATAGCGAGCGCCCAGGCAAGCTTCAAAGAACCCAGAATGACCCAGACGGCACCCGCGTGGACCAGGCAGTGCGCGGTGAGCACGTGCAGCCACATACTGCTAGGCCTGCCGGTGTCGGTGTCCTTGGGCACGAGGTGCCGATTCTTGTTCGTCGCCATGAACTCGCTCTGCCATGCGAAGTCTGCGAACGCGTGGCCGATGGCGAGGGCGAAGAAAACGATGAGGCCGTCAGCCCAGGACAGCGGCAGGAGATTCAAGGAATCGAGCATGCGATGGGGGAAGTTCAGCAGAGCACAGGCAAGTCGCAACAGAAAACCCGCCGACCTGACAGGAATGCAGGCGGACGGGTTTCAGCTGCCGGGGGATTACATGCTGTAGAAGCGTGCCACCTTTTCATTTACATCGCGCAGGCGACGGGCGATGGTGCGGCCAACGCCGATGAGGAGATGGGCTGCAGGGAGTGGGTAGGCGTTGATGAATTCTTCCAGCGCTTCCGTGGAGATGCGCCAGACCTGGGAGAACTCGATGGCGGTCACGGTGGCGCTGGCCTTGTGCGGATCGAGGAGGTTGATCTCGCCGATGGTTTCGCCACGCACGATCTTGCCCAGCAGCACCGGGTGACCGGCGCGCATGGTGGTGGCGTGTAGCGTGCCGTGAACGACGACATAGAGGCTGTTTTGGTCCAGGCCTTCCTCAATGAGGTGCTTGTCTTTTTCGACGGGGAGGAATTCTCCGTAGCCGCTGAGGAGGCGACGGTCGTCATCGCCGAGAGGCTGCAGCAGACCTAGAGGGGGGAGTTCGGGGATAGAGAAGGAAGCGCTCATGTTGAGATGTTTGGGAAGTCCGCCATTTACACGACAATCGCAAACCTTGGCAAGAAAGGAGTGCACAAGGTGGAGGATTCTTCGGTGGGCATGTTGCTGAGTTGACCACATTGGCGATTCGTCCCTTACCTTGTTTAGAAGCCCATATTTTTACTGGATTTTATGGTGTGCATCGCCACAATCGCCAGTCTCTCAAGCCAAACTCAACACGAATCCCGACCACTACCATGTCCGACACTAGCTGCTGCTCACCGAAATGCTGCAATGACTGGGCCTTCGCCCATCTGATCCTCCGCCTCTGGGTGGGACTCCGTCTCCTGTTCGCCGGTTTCGATAAGATGCGCCAAAAAGGCGGCGACGGCTTCGGGTTTGAGTGGATCGAGAAGAGCATGGCTCCGATCGTGGATAACTTCGCCAGCAACCCCTTCCTGCCCGGATTCATGCTCAAGCCCTACGCGCTGGTGCTGCCGTACGCGCTGCTGATCAGCGGCCTGTTCATCACCCTGGGCTTGTTCACCCGCCTGAGCTTGCTGGCTGGTGGCTTGACCTTCATCTCGTTGGCTTTCGGTTTGATGGCTCTGCCTGATGACGACCAGGCCGTGTATCGTGGGATCGAAGTGGCGCTGACGGCTTTTGCCCTCATCACTGCTGCTCACAACGGCCTGTCTGTGGATGCCCTGATCTTCCGCAAAAAGAAGGCCGAGTAGTTCCTTGCTTCGTTAACTTCCTGTGACCCCACAGGGCAATCCAACATGTCTTCCACCATGACCGAAGCATCAGTTTCCCCATCCCAATCCTCTGCGTCCGGCCTGAGTCACTTCATGGACCGCCGCAACTTCGTCCGCACCAGTGTCCTGACCGGCGCGGGTGTGTATCTCGCCACCAGCAAGACCGCGACGGCCCAGGCCATCTCCACCGATAAGGTGCTGAAGGTCGCCCTCGTCGGCTGCGGTGCCCAAGGTGAGCGCCTCCTGCTCAGCTCCAAGGACATCCCCGGCATTCAATACGTTGCCGCCGTGGATATCTGGTCATTCAAGCGCGTGCAGATCGCCCGCCGCATCAAGTATGCCTACGGCTCCTGCAACGAATACACCGACATTGAGGAGATGTTGGCCAAGGAGAAGGACCTGGACTGCGTGCTGATCGCCACGCCCGACTTCCTGCACGCCCCCTATACCCGCCT
This sequence comes from Verrucomicrobiaceae bacterium, assembly GCA_964203095.1. Lineage (GTDB taxonomy): Bacteria > Verrucomicrobiota > Verrucomicrobiia > Verrucomicrobiales > Verrucomicrobiaceae > JAEUHN01. The sequence goes on from CAXNNN010000424.1 coordinate 3,773, forward strand.
TGCTCTGCAAGCGGGCAAGATGGTGTACTGCGAGAAGATGATGACTAACACCATCGACGCCGCGCGCGACATGGTGAAAGCCCAGCGCGAGACGGGT
>CAXNNN010000425.1:0-3868 GCA_964203095.1 Verrucomicrobiaceae bacterium
ACACCCGTGAGCACAAATTCGGAAGCATTGTGCTGTTGCCGCTCGGTGCCACAAACAGAGCAGCGTGCCAGCCCGTGATCAAAGCTGACCTTCTCATCCTGAAACTGGCCCAGGCGCTTCTTCGACTCCTGGGAAAACTCCTCCATCAACTGCGTGCGGCAGTGATCGCACAGCGCATACTCGAACACGCACTCCCCACGCTTCCAGGCTTTGGAGATCTGGTAGCCGCCAGGGAAATCCTTCAAGCTCTCGCCACAGCGCGTGCAGTGGCTGAACGGCTCGTCCGTGTAATCGGACCGCAGTTCAGGCGGAATCGCTGGAGGTTCGTTGTCGCTGCCGAAGTCGTGCATGGCGGTAGCGGAAACAATGCTCGCCATGCGTTCGTTTCACAGCGAAATCTCTCATCATGTCTTTGGCGAAACTTTTCCTTTTCCTGCTCGCGATTCCTGTCAGCCCTCTGTTCGCACAAGTGCCGGGTGACTGGGCTTTCACGCGTGGCAATCCCGAGATGACCGGCGTGGCCACGACCGAGTTGCGCCCTCCGCTAGAGCTTTCCTGGAGCTTCAAGACCGTGGAGGCGCTCAAGGGTAAGCCGGAGATGATGCTGTCCAGCGCGGTGGTGAGGAACGGCAAGGTCTATGTGGGCAACAAGGATGGCCATTTCTTCTGCCTGGAACTCGTCACCGGAAAGAAGTTGTGGGAGGCCACCGCGCCCAAAGGCAGCTTCGAAGGTGCGGCAGGCTTTAGTGGGCCGAACGTGGTCGCGGGCTGCACGGACTGCTTTGTCTATGCCTGGAATGCCGACACCGGACTGCCCGCGTGGAAGTTTGAGACCGAGGGAGAAATCCACGCTGCTGTGAATGTGTGGACTGATCCCACCACGAAGCAGGAGCGCATCTTCATCGGCAGCTACGACTACAAGCTCTACTGCCTGAATGCCGCGGACGGCACCAAGCTGTGGGATGCGGAGACCGGCTATTACATCAACGGCGGCAGCGCGGTCAGCACGGATGGTAAAATCGTCTTCGGTGGCTGTGATGCGGTGCTGCACGTGCATGACGCGGCCACGGGCAAGGAGATCAAGCAGATCGAGGTCGGAGCCTACATCGGCAACAACGTCGCCATTGCCGATGGTGTGGCTTACGTCAGCCACTACGGCAATCGCGTCGGAGCCTACTCGCTGAACGATGGTGCGAAGGTCTGGGAGTATGGCGAGCGCGAGTTCGAGTATTACGCCGCGCCTGCGGTCTTCGACAAAATCGTGGTCGCGGGCGGACGCGACAAGCGCCTGCACGGCATCGACCGCATCACGGGCAAAGGTTTGTGGGAGCTGCGTATGAAGGACCGCGTCGATAGCTCGGCCGTCATCTGTGCGGGCAAACATGCCGTTGTCGGCAGTGACGATGGCTTCGTGTACGTCGTCGATCTCGCCACGGGCAAAGACGTTTGGAAATACGAGATCGGCGCGCCCGTGCGGACCTCGCCTGCGGTGGCGAGTGACTGGATCATTGTCGGTGCGGACGATGCGGTGGTGTATGCGTTCAAGAATGCCGCTGCGGCCGCGCCAGTGGGCCCCGCTCCCTAGTTGCGCCTGGGTGGGCGGCTAAATGACCGTGTGGGGAGAATCAGGAGCAACCCGCGAAATGAAAGCGTGTGCAGTGGCGTTCACGACGTATTCTATCCCATGCCCACTGTCAGCGAAGCCCCCCCGCCGTCGGAGAAGAAGCCCCACGCCACCGAGGCTGGGAACTACTTTGTCTCGAACTACCCACCCTTTTCGTTCTGGAAGCCTGACCAAGTGCCTGCGCTGGAGAAGGTGCTGGCAAAGCCTGCGCCGAAAGACATCCCACTCGGGGTTTACTTTCACATTCCCTTCTGCCGGAAGCGCTGCCACTTCTGCTACTTCAAGGTCTACACCGACAAGAACGCCTCTGAGATCCGCGCCTACATCAATGCGGGCATGAAGGAAATGGCACAGTTCGCCGCTCGTCCCTACCTCGCAGGGCGCAAGGCGAACTTCGTTTACTTCGGTGGCGGCACGCCGTCTTACCTGAGCGCGCCACAGTTGCGTGAACTGACCGATCGGATGAAGGACCTTATCCCCTGGGATGAAGCCGAAGAAGTGGCCTTTGAAGCTGAGCCGGGCACGCTCAATGAGATGAAGCTCCAGTGCATCCGTGACATTGGGGTCACTCGCCTGAGCCTCGGCGTCGAGCATTTCGACGACCATATCCTGGAGTCGAATGGTCGTGCCCATCGCAGTGGCGAAGTGGACCGCGCCTTCAAGTTTGCTCGCACCCTGGGCTTCGAGCACATCAACATCGACCTCATCGCAGGCATGATGAATGACACCGAAGAGCTGTGGAAAGCCGCCGTGGCGAAAGCCGTGGAACTGGGTCCCGATGCCGTGACGATTTACCAGATGGAAGTGCCTTACAATACCGGCATCTACCAGCAAATGAAGGCTGAGGGCAAGGTCACCGCGCCCGTTGCTGACTGGGAAACCAAGCGCGCGTGGGTGAACTACTGCTTCGAGGAATTCGTGAAGGCAGGCTACACCGTCACCAGCGCCTACACCGTGGTGAAGGACCCCAGCCGCATCAAGTTCATCTATCGCGATCGCTTGTGGGAAGGGGCCGACTTGTTGAGCTGTGGCGTGGCTTCCTTCGGCCATCTCGGCGGTTTCCATTACCAAAACCAGGCCGATGTCGGCCCCTACATGCAGGCGATTGATGCGGGCCAGTCGGTGATTTACCGCGCCTACGAGACCACGCACGACGACCGCTTCGTGCGCGAGTTCATCTTGAAGCTGAAACTCGGCAGCGTGCGCGCCAGCTACTACATCGAGAAATTCGGTGAAGACCCGATCAAGCGCTTCGCTCCGCAGCTCGCCTACATGCAGCAGGAAGGCTTCGGCTCGGTGAAGGGCGATGTCATTGAACTCACTCGCGAAGGCTTGCTCCAGGTGGACAAGCTGCTGCACGAATTCTTCCTCCCCCAGCATCGCCAGTATGCCCGCTACACTTGAACTGGTTTGATTTTGGCCCTTGGCAAAACGGCTAGGTGTTTGTATGTGACACCTGCGCTATGTCGCTCGTCTCTCCCAGCGTCGATGATCTGCGCTCGCCCCACGAGCGCATCAGCGCTGCCTCTTGGTCAGACGCATATCCATTACTATGGGAGGCCGGGATGCGTGTTGCGCGCTGCCGACTGTCGGGAAGCGAGCATGAGCATGACCGTGAAGATGTTGTCAGCACCGCCATTCAGCAGGTCGTGCGCGGCGTGGTCGAGAATTCCGCAGATTCCTTCAATCAAATCCAATCCTTTGACGATATGCTGGGCATGGCCCGCCACATCGTCCGCCTCCGCATCACCGATTTCCTGCGTTCCAGAGAGCGCAGACCGGAAGATGGGGTGGAGGAACTGCCTGAACTCATCGACGCCACACCGGATGATCAGCGCTTCAATCTCGCGGAACTTCTCAACGAGGTGGACAACTTGCAGCCTGACCCGCCGCTACCGCAGGTTTTCCGCGACCGTTTCATCGAAGGCTGGTCCACGGATGAAATCGCCGCGCGTCGCAGCATCAATCGCAACACCCTGCTCAGCCACTTCGCCAAGGGCTTCCGCACCTTGCGTGATCGGCTTACACGTCTGGAGGGCGCTCAGCCATGAATTCCAACGATCCCTTTGTTGAAAATGCCGACCTCGTTCGCGCCATTGAAGATGCTCCGCCGCGTGGGGACATCCCGATGCCGCAGAGTCAGTTGTTTATTTTAGAGCGCGCCCGGCGCGATGCCTTACGAGCGAAAGGCGTTACGTCGCCGATCCTCACCAAGGACAAGCCGCGATTGCCCAGTGTCCTCAG
>CAXNNN010000426.1:0-3861 GCA_964203095.1 Verrucomicrobiaceae bacterium
GCCGTGCCGGGCTCGATCGTTTTGAGGCCTTCCAGGTGACCCATATACATGCTGATCAAACCAGCGGTGACATTGCCCACGGCGGACAAGGCTTGCAGTGTGCCGAGCGCGCCTGCACGGGCTGTGTCAGGCAGAGTGTCTGCGACCAGTGCAACAGCGAGGCCGAAGACGCCGCCTACGCCAAGGCCCGTGAGGAAGCGGTAAATAGCAAAATCAATCCAGCCTTGGGAGAAGGCCGAAAGGCCCGTGCAGACGGAGTAGATGAGCACGGTCAAGGTGAGCGTCTTTGCACGACCGATCCGGTCACCGACTGATCCAAAGATCAACCCGCCGGTGGCCCAGCCCGCAACGAAAATGGAGGTCGCGTAACCGCCATACTTGATCGGGTCCATGTCCGGTGGCAGCAGCGCCTTCATCGCCGAGTTACGCGCCAGCAGGAACAGTTGCTGGTCGAGGCAGTCGAACAACCACGCGAGGGAAGCAACGATGAAGACAAACCAATGGTAGCTTGTGAGCTGCTTATACCAGGGGGCGTTCGGGTCGATAGTGGCAGTGGCGGTGGACATGGGCGAGGATGTTGAACAGAAAGGGCAGGGGAGGCAACGCCGAATTCGGCAGAATGGCGATTACGCTCACAGCGTGATCAGTTTCTCAGCGAGGTCGAGATCGGCGGGATATGTAATCTTGAGATTGGGCGTAGTATTCTCCACCACATGCATGGGCTCGCCTAGGGATTGCACTGCGGAGGCTTCATCGGTGACCAGCATCCCTTTGCCCAGCACATATTCATAGGCGTTCACGAGCAGCGTGTGGTCGAAGACCTGCGGCGTCTCCATGATCCAGGCGTTTTTGCGCTCCAGGGAGTTCACCACGCGGCCCTGGTCGTCGCAGCGCTTCATGGTTTCCGTCACGGGGCGGGCGCAGGCGACGGCGCGTTTCGTGGCAGCGGCGACCACGCATTTGTTGATCTGCTCAGGCTCGATCAGCGGGCGTCCGCCGTCGTGGACGACGACCAAGTCATGGTGCTCTGGCACGGCGCGCAGGCCTTCCCAGACCGAGAAATGGCGCTCTGCACCGCCGCTGATGATGTTTTTCAGCTTGGGAAATGGGTGCGCCCGGAGGGCTTCGCGAACTTCATCACTGGCCACGACAATGATCTCGTCAATGGACTCGCACTCCTCGAAAGCCATTATCGTCCTGACGATCACGGGGATACCGCAAAGCGGGCTGAGCAGCTTGTTGAAGCCCATGCGGCGGCTGCTGCCGGCGGCGACGATGATGGCGGAGGTCATGCTTGGGGCAAGAAAGTCACAGCCCGCGAATGGGCAAGCTACAATCTTAGCCCTGACCCAGCCGGTCGCCTTCCGGTAGGAGGAAGGCATTTTCGATGACGTTGATGTGCGGGGGCTCGCCCTCGGTCAGGATCACCTCGGCAATGTCGAAGCGAAAGGCGGCGACCGGCTTGGTCAACATTCGCAGCCAGGCCCGCGCTCCCCGTTGAATGAGGTGCTGCTTGTCGCGGGTCACTGCATCTGCTGGCCGTCGATGATCGACCCGCGTGCGGGTCTTCACTTCCACAAAGGTCAAGGTGTCGCCATGACGGCAGACGATGTCCACCTCGCCACCCGAGGGCGCGGCGAAGTTTCGATACAGCACCTTGCGCCCGTGGCAGCGCAGCCAGCGGGCCGACAAATCTTCGCCGAGGATCCCGATCTCGATGTGGGTCAGCGGCTCGCTCCAGAGGTCACGGCGGAAAGGCCGGTGCAGCGTGGCCACATGCCAGAGGGCTGCCTTGCGGATGAGGCGGGTCAAAGGCAATGGGAGGCGCAGCGACATGGCGAATGATGGAGGCGTTCCAGTCGGCTGTAAATTGTCACGCAGTTTGAATTGCTTAATCCGTGCTTGGCGTCTCCACTCGCTGCGCTACACTTTAAATCACTATGGCTGAAGAAACTCTCTGGAAAGGCAGCACCTCGCAACTTGTGCATTTTTGGACTTATCTCCTTTGGGTCGTTGTTGCGGCTGGCATCATCGTCGCAGGCATCTTCCTGTTGAACCCGCTCATCTACGCCTCGCTGGCCGTGCCGTTTTTGGGCATGTTGATCCGCTACATTCTGACGCGTAGCACGGTGTATGAACTGACCACCCAGCGTCTGCGCAAGACGAGCGGCATCCTGCACAAGAAGCTGGATGAACTGGAACTTTACCGCGTGAAGGACAGTACGCTGGAGCAGCCCTTGCTGCTGCGCCTGTTCGGTTTGGGCAACGTTAATGTCTTGTCTTCCGACGCCACCATGCCACTGGTGCTGATCAATGCCGTGCCTGGGGCCTACGAAATGCGCGAAAAGCTGCGGGTCGCCGTCGAAGCTGAGCGCGACCGCAAGCGTGTGCGCGAAGTGGACTATGCGGGCGATGGGAACGATCATCCAGCACCGTGAGACTGGACTGTTTGGGCAGGAACTGATTAAAATGCGAGTTATGCTTCGCACCCTGCTCTACCTTGTTGTCTTTTCCTCCCTCGCTGTGGCTGCTCCGCCCGTGCAGCCGGGTCAGCGCATTCTGTTCCTGGGCGATAGCATCACGCAGGGATCCCAATACGTCAGCTGCATTGATGCCGCCCTGATCATGGCGAGCCCCGGTGTTTCGTATGATGTGATCTGCGCTGGCTTGTCGAGCGAGACCGTGTCCGGTTTGTCAGAGCCCGGCCATGCAGGTGGTAAGTTTCCTCGGCCTGACCTGCACGAGCGTTTGGACCGTGCCTTGGAAAAGACCAAGCCCGACCTTGTGCTTGCGTGTTACGGCATGAACGATGGAATCTACATGCCGCTCAGTGAAGAGCGCTTCAAAGCCTTCCGCGACGGCATGACCAAGCTGCACGAGAAGGCAATCGCAGCAGGCGCAAAGATCATCCACCTCACGCCTCCTGTTTTTGACCCGCAGCCGATCGCGGCGAAAGTTGATGACAGTGGCGAGCCTGGGAAGACCTTTCGCAACTACAACGACGTGCTCGGTCGCTATGCCGAGTGGTTGATCGAGCAGCGCAAAAATGGCTGGGAAGTCATTGACGTGCACGGTGCCATGACAGCCGCTCTCGCTGCCGAACGCGCCAAGGACCCTGCGTTCACCTATTCCAAGGACGGTATCCATCCCAACGACGCGGGGCATCAAGTCATGGCGCAGCCCGTGCTCGACACTTGGGCCATCATCGCTAAGCCTTCGCCAGAATTCATCAAGCTGGTGCATCAAAAAACCTGTGTTCTGCGCGATGCTTGGCTGTCTGAGATCGGCCACAAACGCCCAGGGGTGAAGCCTGGTCTTCCGCTCGCAGAGGCCAACCTCAAGGCCGAGGAGTTCGATGCCCAGGCGCGCAAATTAGCAGCAACCAAGTAATGCATTGACCTTCGCATTCGAGTTGGCAACCTCCAAGGCGCGTCGCACTAACAACTAAACGCTGAGCATCTTTACATATGGGACTCTTCGACTCTATCGCTGGCAACATGCTGGGCAGCATGCTCGGTGGCAATCAAGGCGGCAATAATCCGCTGGCCGCCGTGATTGGGTCGGTCATGAGTGGCAAGGCTGACCTCGGCGGCTCCATGAGCACCGTCTTGAATCAAGCCGGTGGTCTGGAAGGGCTGAAGCAGAAGGCGGAGCCGATGGGGCTTGGCCATGTCGTGGGCTCCTGGATCGGCACTGGCGAAAATCAGCCCATCTCCGGTGACCAAGCAGTGTCTCTGCTCGGTCAGGACACCGTGCAGCAGATGGCGCAGAAGTTTGGCATCGATCTCGGACAAGCCGGCCCGCTCATCGCGACGGTGCTGCCGCTGATCATCGACAAGCTCACGCCCAAGGGCGCAGTGG
>CAXNNN010000427.1:0-3857 GCA_964203095.1 Verrucomicrobiaceae bacterium
CTCTTTGTGCTCATCAACAACATCGTGACCGTGACCGCCGCGCAGGTGGACGGCACGAACACGCTGCCGCAAGGCAGCCCGGCAAACGTGAATGTGAGCGTGAGCGGTGGCACGCTGCATTTCAGCTTCGACATCCCGCAGGGACAGGAAGGACTCGTCGGCCCCGCAGGTCCACCCTTTGCCACTGCGGTGGTGGATAGCGTGAACACCGTGGAGCCGGGCACACCCGCCGCTGTGAATGTGGGCTTCGATGGAACGAACGTGCGCTTCACCTTTGACATCCCGCGTGGCAACGACGGCAGCCAAGGGCAGCAAGGCAATGATGGCGGTCAGGGTCCACCCGGCAATGACGGAGCCCAAGGCCCACCCTTTGCCCAAGCCGTGGTGGACGGCGTGACCACGCTTGATCCAGGTCAACAAGCCACCGTGCAGACGAACTTCGACGGCAGCAATGTCCGCTTCACCTTCGGCATCCCACGCGGCAACGATGGCAGCAACGGGAGCGACGGCTCCCAAGGCCCACCCGGCGACATCAGCCAAGCTCAGCTCGACAGCGCCATCAGCGGCACGAGTGCGAACACGAACAGCGTGAGCACGCTAGACAATGGCTTTGCCGATCCCGACATGGAAGCGCTGCGCCAGAAGCTGAATGAGATGATCCTGAACGGGCGGCGGTAAGACGCGCACTCGATCACGGGGGCGGTGCTTGGGTTGGTGAAGGCGTGGGTTCACTCATGCCTGCGGGTTCGTGCAGAAAGATGTGACCGTGGGGGGCGCTCGTGGAATTACACGGAACCACGAACGCAGCGGAACGCTTTCGTTGCTGCATTGCCCATGAAACACACTTTCCTCAAACTCCTCAGCGCCATCCTGCTGCTCGCACCGCTGGCCGCGCTGCACGCTGCCGAGCCTCCAGCAACATTCTGCAATCCGCTGCCGATTCCCAATTACCCCATCGGCTTTTTCGCCCGCAATGTGATCCAATCCGGCAAGGGCTGTGTCCATTGGTGTCATCTAGCAAGGGGTAGCAGTTTTCGATTCTCTCTGCGCCTCCGTTGCAGCAGGTCGTGACCGTCGTCCATCCAGCGCAGGTATTCTGTTTCACTTATTTCAGATATTGCATCTAATGCGGATGTGTGGCAGCTTTTACCCAGAAGGAAAACCGCCATGCCTGCACTCTCTGAAGCTCTTGTCCCCACGGAACGCGATGTGATCGTCGCGAAGGAATCGCAGCGCCAGATGGGAGGCATGAAGTTTGGGCGGAAGGAGTCGGTGGCGGTGCAGATCGACGGCAAAGAGGTCGCGGTGCCGGTGGGTGTGATGCGGATGATGATCGCCGCGGTGGCGCGGCTGGCAGAGGGCAAGGCGGTGGCGATGATGCCGGTGGAGGATGAAGTCTCGCCACAAGAGGCGGCGGAGATCCTGAAGGTGTCGCGTCCGTATGCGGCGAAGCTTTTCGACGAGGGAGCGATCCCGAGCCGCCGGGTAGGAACGCATCGGCGGGCGCTGACGGCGGATGTGCTGGCCTACAAGCAGCGTGAGAAGGAGGCGCGGCTGGCGGTGCTCGACGAACTTGCCGCCGAAGGGCAGAGGCTTAAAATGGGTTATTGATCTCGCGCCCTCCCATTGTTCTTCTCGATGCCTGTGTCCTCTATCCAGCGGCGCTGCGTGACTTGCTGATGCGACTAGCGGTGCATGAATTGATTCAAGCGAAGTGGTCCGAGAAGATTCACGAGGAATGGATGACCACCGTGCTGCGTGAGAGGCCTGATTTGACCCTCAAACAACTGGCGAACACGCCAACTGATGGACCTTCATGCGGGAGACTGTCTGGTGAGCGGCCACGAGTGGCGAATCGAAAGCCTGTCTCTGCCTGACGAGAATGACCGGCATGTGCTGGCTGCTGCCATCGAAGCTGAGGTGGATGCCATTGTGACCTGGAATCTGGGCGATTTCCCAAAGGAGACTTTGGCAACTCACGGCATCGAACGCTGGTCTCCTGACGAACTCCTCATGCAGCTTTTGCGCTCGGATGAAGACGCCGTCGTGAGACTCATGCGCGAACATCGGGCAAGTCTGAGGAACCCACCGAAATCGGCCGATGAGTATCTGGAGACTCTGGAGCAACAGCGGCTGAGTCAGTCGGTGCAAGTCTTGCGAGGGCGCTTGGCTGAGCTTTGACCCCACAAAAACATTCCACTTCATGCAGTCTCTCATGGAGTCTTGGCGACGGAACAGGCGCTGCGGCTGAAGTTGAACGAGATGATCTTGAACGGGCGGAGATAAGAGGCGCACTCGATCACGGGAGGTGGCTCTTGGCTTGATGAAGTCGCGGGGCGAACGCGTTCCCGCAGGGTTCGTGCAGAAAAATGTGACCATCGAGGACGTTCGTGGAATGACACGGAATCACGAACGCGGCGACGTGCCTTCGTTGCTGCATTGACCATGAAACCCTTCCTCCCACTCCTCACCGTCCTCTTGCTTGCGCCGCTGGGTGCGCTGCACGCTGCCGAGCCTCCAGCAACATTCTGCAATCCGCTGCCGATTCCCAACTATCCCATCGGTTTTTTTGCCCGCAACGTGACCAATGGCGAACCCGATGCACGCGAGAGCTGGCTTCTCGGGCATCGCGAGCAGTTCCGTGAGCTGGCTGATCCGGTGGTGCTCTGGCACGATGGGAAATGGTATCTCTACCCGTCCGGCGACATGGCGTGGGTTAGCGCAGATCAGGGCGCGACCTGGCAGCATCATCCGCTCAATGTGCGTGAGATCGGTTACCCGCCCACCGTTGTGCGCCATCGCAGCCGGTTCCTGCTCGGCAACAACTCCGCCACGCTCTACGCCTCCGCTTCGCCTCTGGGGCCGTTTGAGAAGATCGGCGACTTGCAGCTCAAGCCCAGTGGCGAAGTGCCGCCGCTGATGGGCAAGATGCTCTTCTCCGATGATGACGGGCGACTCTACCTCTACTTCGGCGTTTCGGAAAATGCTGGCATCTGGGGCGTGGAACTCGACGCCGCCGACCCTACGAAGCCACTCACTACGCCCGTGCGTTTCATTGACTTCAATCCAAAGGACCGCCCCTGGGAGGCCCATGGTGAATGGAACCAAAACCCGAACAAAGGCTGGCTGGAGACCGCGTGGATGCTGAAGCGCAATGGTCGATACTACCTGACTTACGGCGCCGCTGGCACGCAATACCGCACTTACGCGATGGGTTGCTTTGTCGGCTCATCACCGCTCGGACCCTTCACGCCTCAGAAGCACAATCCGATTCTGCGCACCACCGAGGGCCTCCTCACCGGCACGGCCTCCGGCAGCATCGTGGCGGGGCCGGAGAATCAACTTTGGGCCTTCTACACGATCCGTGCAGGCGTGGTTCACAGCTTCGAGCGCCGCATCGGCATGGATCGCGCGGAGATCGATGCCAATGGCGAGCTCGTCGTCAACGGTGCCACTTCGCTCCCGCAGTGGTTGCCAGGAAAAATGCCGCCGGGCACGAAATCCGCCGCTACCGGCTGGCTCCCCATCAACGGCCTCACGCACACGCTCGGCTCCACAAACGCACCGAACTTGCCGGGCCGCCTCGCCGTGGACAACGAGATGCGCACCTGGTGGCAGCCCGCCGAAGGCGACACGCAGCCGACGCTCAACAGCACCTTCGGCGCACCCGCCACCATTCATGCCGTGCGCATTATCTGGCGAGACATCGGCCTCGACACGAAAAACGGCGTCCTCCCCGGCCCCTTCCGCTACCGCGTGGAACTTGAAACCGCCAAAGACCAGTGGACCACCATCCTCGACCGTAGCGAGAGCACCGAAGACCTGCTCATCGACTACCGCGAATGCAAGCCCACCAC
>CAXNNN010000428.1:0-3844 GCA_964203095.1 Verrucomicrobiaceae bacterium
TCCTCATCCAATCGCTCGCGCCCACGGTTTCGATCATGAACAACGGCCCGCGCAAAGGCACCAGCCAAAGTGCCATGGATGCGCTGAAAGCCACGCCGAGCATCCAGGCGATGTATCAGGTTCACGAGAACGTGCGGGGAGATCACCACAACAACACAGCCAAGGAAGGCATCGCCAACCACGGTGATCTCGGCGACGCGTGCGAGGCGCATCATCTAAAATGCGTGGTCAACGCTGATGCGAAGGCCTACACCGTGCTCGTTCCCTCACGCGGGCATTCTCGGCAGTTCAAGACCCGGGCGAAATAGAGCCTTCGTTCACGCCTCTGCCAGCACTTTCTCGAACTGCTCAGCCATGCGCATGGCGCTGTAGGCCTCGCGCACGGCGGGGATGCCGGCGTTGACGAGTTGCTCACGCTGCTGGTGGTCGGTCAGGACTTTTTCCAGCGCATCGGCCAGGGACACGAGGTCATCGGGTTTGCACAGGATGCCGGCGTTGGTGGCTTCAATCAGCTCTGGGAAGGCACCGTGATCAGGCTGGACGACGGGCACGCCGCTGGCGATGGCTTCGATGGCATACAGACCAAAGGCCTCGCCACAGGTTGCGGGCACGCTGAACACCGTCAGGTTTCGGAAAAAGCGGACCTTCTCCTGGAAGGTGACATTGGGGTGCCACTCCACCCGTTGGGTGAGGCCGGCATCGGCGAGTTTTGCCTTCAGGCCCTTGATGTATTTGTCATCGGCAGGGATGGAAGCCCCACCGATTTTGAGCTTCACGCGCGGCACGCTGTTGCGCTTGGCTAGCTCGATAAATGCATCCACCAACAAGGTGAGCCCTTTGCCATGAATCATGCGGGCGAAGTAGCCGACGACTGGCCAGTTCGGGTCGGGGTCCGCCGTTGCGAAGGCATTCAAGTCCTGGCCGTTGGGCACGATTTTCATCTGGGCCTCGGTAGCGCCAAGGCGAGGGCGCATGGCTTCTGCATAAAAGCGGCTGGGCGCGATATAGGTGGTGACATGCTCAGTGTTGGCCTGCATGGCGTCCCAGCACTGCTGCTTGTAGGGCTCCGGAAGGGCGTCGAGGAAGCCGTCCTCGCCCTGGAGCGACACGACCACTTTGCAGCCCAGTTCGGTGGCGATGCTCCTGGCTAGGCCGGTGAGCAAGCTGTTGGATAAGGAGATCACATCGGGCTTTGGCTGCGTCTTGAGCCAGGCGATGAGCTTCCTCCATTCGCCCCACTGGCGACCGTCTTGGCCGAGCAGGCTGCCGAGAGTCATTTCGCCCAGCGACGTCGCGCTGGTCATGCCGATGCGGCGGGCGGCGCTGCGCAGGCGATTGGGCGCATTCAGGAAACGATGCACGAAGCCTGGCATGTAGGCGAACCAGGGCATCTTTTGCGTGAGGTAAAGGGAGATACCACCCACTTGCACTGCATTCTCTGGGTTGGCTGACAGGCCGTCAGTCACCAGCGGTAGATAGAGTGGCACAATGATCGCGTCGTGCTTGCGCACGCGCAGTGCCTTAATCAAAGCATTATCGCGCAGGCAGCTGCCGCAGTGGAAGGTGCCGGTGCCAGGAGTCAGGTGAACGATGCGCATGTCAAGAAAATTGGGGGCCGCGAGGGATAGCGAGAAATTGAACAATGTCGAATAGGGAAACGGGTGGGCGGGGGACAAGGACGGTGGGCGAAAGGTGCTGCCGTTGTGATGTTCGGCTTGCGGACTGGCGAAGCGAGAATTCTAGCACGCACTGCGTCCGTTTCCTCATGGCTCATTCCGTCATTTCGTCATTTGCGCGACGCTCGTTCGCCGCGCTAAACTCGCCCACGCATGTCTTCTCTCCCCGTTCGCAAAGCTGTCATCCCTGCCGCCGGTTACGGCACCCGTTTCCTGCCCATCGCCAAGGCGGTGCCCAAAGAGATGCTGCCCCTGGTCGACAAGCCAGTGATTCAGTATGTGGTCGAGGAAGCCGTGGCATCAGGCATCACAGACATTCTTCTCATCATCAGCCGCAGCAAGCGTGCGATTGAGGAGCACTTTTCGCCTGCTGCTGATCTGGAAATGGAACTGCAAGCTAAAGGTCGGCACGCAGAGCTGGAGCAGCTGCGTGTGCTGCAAAGCATGGCAAACCTACACTTTGTCTGGCAGCCGAAAATGGGCGGTCTGGGCGATGCAGTGCGCTACGCGCGGACCTTCGTGGGCCATGAACCCTTTGCTTTGTTGCTGGGCGATACGGTCGTGACAACAAGCGGCGCGCCGATCACACGGCAGCTCGCAGATGTAGTGGAGAAGCGCGGAGGATCGTGCATTGCGCTCCAAGAAGTGAGCGAGGACAAGGTCAGCCGCTATGGCATTATGGGTGGTGACTCGGTGGAGCCCAATGTGATCCGCGCGACGAAGTTCGTGGAGAAGCCCAAGCCGGAAGAGGCTCCGTCACGCCTAGCCGTGAGTGCGCGCTACGTCTTGTCCTCGGCTATTTTTGACGTGCTGGACCAGACACCTCCAGGCAAGGGTGGGGAAGTGCAACTGACCGATGCGCTCGCCACGCTGATGGCCAAGGAGCCGCTCTTCGGCCTCCGCTACGGCGGGCAGCGCCATGACATCGGCAACAAGCTGGACTTCATCAAGGCGAACGTGCATTTCGGTCTGCAGCGTGAAGACATTGGCGGGGCATTGAAGGAGTGGCTCCAACAAATGATGAATGCCAAATGACCAAGGCCCAACGGCGCAGGGGATGGTTGGGCGGTGGCCTCGGCTGCGTCGTGGGAATGCTTTTTTTGGTGGCATGTGGCGATCCGCAGTCTGCCGCGCTGAAGCAACTGAGTGCTGCGGGTTACTCGCTGTCGGTCTCTGAGTTTCTGCGAGCCGCACGGGAGGGCGACACCGAATGTGTGCGTTGGTTTGTCGCTGCCGGTATGGAGCCGAACTTGGGAGATGCGACTGGTATGACGGCCTTGGAGACGGCCGTGTCGGCGGGGCGGCTGGAGGCGACTGAGGCGTTGCTGGCCAGTGGTGCCGTTGTGCCAGAGGGTAGGGGGCATGCGCTGTTGCTTGCGGCTGTTCGGTCGCGCTCGGTGCCGGTGCTGGAAGTGCTGCTGAAGCTGGGTGTCCGACCAGTGGCAACGGCGGCGGCGTCGCCACTTGTTCTGGCGGCCGAACAGGCGCAAAGTGCCGCTGTGGAGGCGCTACTGCCGCACTGCGCGGCTGATGTTCAAGCGGCTATGTTTGCGGCAGCCGCGAGTGGTGATGTGACGGTGCTCGCTCGCTTGGTCAAGGCAGGGGCAAACCTCTGGGCGGCGGCCACAGCGACGTGGCGCACCCCGTTGATGATCGCAGCCAGCAAAGGTCACGAGGCTGCCGTTGACCTCCTGCTGGCCTCTGGGGCTGATGCCTTTCAGGTGGACGCGGAGCAGCTCTGTGCTCTTGAACACGCGCAAATGGGAGGTTTTGTGGATGTGGCAAGAAAGTTATCAGTGGCCCCTGTGGCAGATGATGCGGCGGACCCGCTGGCTGGGCAAAGTCTGCGAACACGCACGGATGCTGCCGAGGCGCTGGCCCTGGGTCGCCTCGTCTACGTGCGCTGCACTCAAGAAGCTCTGCCGTTTCTGTTGGAGGGTGTGGAAAGGGCTGAATCGACTTTCTTGGTGGACGGGCAACTCAGAGTGCTGGCCGAGGGGAGCACTATTGCAGGCACCGACTGGCAGGTCGGTCAGCGCAAGGTGGTGCCGCCTTTCGCGGGTTTGATGGTTCAGCGGCCGGGAGGCGCTGAGTCATGCTGGCTGCTGCCGAAGCGATCCGGTCGCCACGGCCGATTGTGCGCCGTCCTGCAAGATGCTGCGGATGGG
>CAXNNN010000429.1:0-3827 GCA_964203095.1 Verrucomicrobiaceae bacterium
AGAGTGCCGCATCGCCACGTCCCACGCTTCGGCGGCGGCGCTATGGGGACATAGCGCCCTACCAGCGCGGGGCGAAGTCAAGTCCTCTGCGAGAGGAGGTTTCCAGAGGTGCCCTCTAAGCTGACTGCGCCGCCGCAAAGGCACGGCTCCAATCAGTGCCCGCCGTTTTGATCATCAGAATCGCCAGCGTGATAATCGCCCCGAGGGTGATCGTGAGTCCTGTGATGCCATCAAAAAAGAAGCTGTAACTGAACAGCACCATGTAAGCGAACTGCGCCACCGCTGCTGCGCGGGCAAATCGCGCTCCCGCTACCTGCCGCAGGTAAAGCGTGACCAGCAGCAACGACACGCAGGCCGACACAATGAACGACACCAGCGCGGGCACCAGATCGACCGAGTAGGCAAACAACAGCTGAAACGCAAAGCAGCCCGCCGCCAGGAAGAACCAATGCATGGGGTGCAGCTTCACACCGTTGGTCAGCGCCAAGATCAAGAGCACCGTGAAGAAGAACAGCAGCGACACAGGCGCGTAGAAGGCGATGCGCGTGGCCACAGGCCCGGCATTCAAAACCTTCGGCATGTCCATGCCAATGGCACGCGCACCGATGACGTCATTGTAGTTCCAGAACAACTTCCAGCCTTCGCCACTACGCACGCGCTCTCCATTGGCTGAGGCCGTGTCACCAGGGAAATTGATCTCCGCAAAGTCGGTCGTCATCGCCAGCGTGAATCCCCGGACTCGCTGCGCGCCATCGAACTCATAGCGCCATGTGTCCATGCCATTCGCCGTGTAAGCAATGGTCACCGATGCGGAACCACCGGGCGGCAATTCGATGGATTCGGTCATGCTTCCATCTTGCGGCACCTTGTCAGTGACCCGCTCGCCGACCTTCAGACTGAAGGCATCGTAGCTCGCTGCGGCATCTGGCAGGGTGAGGCTGGCGAAGATCACCTGCACGATGGGCATGGGATTCTTGATCGTGTAGGTGGCACTAAACTCCGCCTGATAGGTGCGGTAGTTCATGAGGCCCTTGCTCTTTGGGCTGGAGCGCAGCGTCACCTGTGCCTCGCAGAGATCGGGCAGCACCGGCTTGCGTGTGCGGGCTGCGTTCGGTGCCAGGAAGTAGAATGATGGATGCGCCTGTCGCAGTGGTGGCCCCCAGTTTTGCGTGACCTCCTGAAGCAGTTCAGTGCTGGCTTCATTGGTGCGCAGAGTGAGGGCACCGCCGAGTATGAACCAGCCGATGCAGGTGCAGAAGAAGATGCCGATGATGGCGAGGAGATGAGTGAATTTCATGGTAATGCGTTGGGTTGAGTGTCTGGAGTTGATGATTGAGAGCCAGCAGGGGAAAGGCCGAGCAAGAGTGTTGCTCTGTGATCTCCGCCCTTGGCCTTTCGGTTATTCCGCGAGGTCGATGCGCTGATAGAAGAGCGCCACTTCAGGGGCCTCGTTGGCGAAGAGCTCTTTCTTGAAGGCCGCCGTGCGAACGCTCGCACCGTTGGCTGTGGCAGTATTGCTAACAGATCCCTCGGTCGCCGTGATCTCATAGCCTTCCGGCAGTTCCACCTGCCAATGCAGTGCCTGGGTGAAAAGGTTCGTCTTGGGCAACACCAGTGCGGCTTCCCCACTGACCCGCTCCCATGCCTTGAGCTTGAGGTGATAGGTCAGGCTGACTTTGCTGGTCGTGCTGCTACCGCTTTTGCCCGTGAGCGGGAACTCCAGTTGCTGGGGCGCGCGTTGCACCGGGCGCTCATCCTGGCCGTTGACTTGGCAAGCCAGCAAGGTCGCCCCATCTGGCAAAGGCACGATCCAGGTTGACGTGCCGCGATGCGTCAGCTCGTAAGCCAACTCATGCAGCACCGAACCATCCGCCGCCAACCGAGTGCTGGCCGTCGCCTTCGTGATCGTTGCCTGAGCTGTCTCAAAGCGCGGCAGCTTGGCATCGACCACGGCAGGCGCGGCATCTTCGAGTTGCAGCGTGACCTCGCCACCTGCGGCAGGCAGCACATAAGTCGTGAGTTTGCCCTCGGCGCGGAATGGCAACTGGCCGTTGAGTTTCAGCACGCGAGATGGATCTGTTTCCGTCAGCGTGAACCGCTGCGCAGGTGCGGGGATCAGCTTCACCTTTGCGGCACCACCGGTCATGGGCAGGGATAGTGGCAGCTTGATCTCATGGTACGCCTTGCCTTCCCACACCACGCTCAAGCCGGACGCATCACGCAGCATGGCGATCCCTTCAGGCAGGTCCAGGGCTTCCAGGTTCCACTCGCCACCGACCAGGGGCAGCGTGTGCCAGTCGTCCGTGAAGGATCGCAGACGGAACACGGCCTCGCAGCGCAGCAGTTCGCCTTCCAGCCGAGCACTGTAAACCGCCGACTGCAAGGCCACAGCGACCGCAGGCTTCTTTGCCGACTTCGGCGATGTTTGTGAAGCCGCCTGCCAAACCGTCTGCCAATCTTGCAACGGCAGAGAGACCTCGCCGCTCGTCACGGCTGGAGAGGACGACGCGAAGGGATTCTCATCGGCTAAGACGCGGGCTTTACCAGCGAGCCAGATGACCAACAATAGGAAGGAGAGATGCTTCATAAGCATCGCCACTTCACCTCATCGCCATGAAGCAATGATGAAGCCTGTGTGAATTGGGCGTGAAGTTTCCTGCATGGTATTCACGCTTGAGCGTGGGCATAAACACGCGCTGAATCGTGAACACCGAACTCCTGAAGCATACGCCACGTCTTGCAAGCCGAGCTTCTCGATGACTTCCTGTGGCACACCGGGATACGCGCCAGCCAGTGTGACATTGCCCACATAGCCCAGGTGCTTCCACGTCGCACTGTGCGTGTAGTAGCCGCTCAGCGCGAGCTGCCGGAACTGGACGAAAAACTTGGTGCCTGTGGGACTGACGGAGGTTGCAGGGTCGCAGATGTCATCAATGATCTGCGACTGCTGCTCCAAGCCCAGTTCATCGAAGCGCTTCTCGAAACGCCGGAAGCTCTCGGTATTCAACCAGCCCAAGCCGCCGCGAACGACCTCGCTATCGTCACGCTGTGGCTCATAGGGCGCGCTTACCCATTCGTCGATGAACTCAGACACGCCCACCTCGCTCGCCGCCGGGCCATGATCGTCCTTCGGCAAGATGAGGTCCGCCAGCGCCTTGGTGGTCTTCAATTCTTGTTGCGACAGCAGACGCTGCCACGAGCCTGTGGCTGGCTTGCTAAAATCAGGATCGTGGAATGCACTGCGTAGCGGGTAAGCCAGCGGCGCTGCCTCGGTCTCGGTGGGGGCAGCAATAGCGGGAGCCACGGCGGTCGCAGCAGCAGAGCCCGTGAGCCATTTGAGGGCGTGTCGCCGGTTCATGGTGGAAGGATGATCGTTGTTCATATTCTCTGCGCCTTCATCTCGTCCATCAGCCACTCGCAACTTCTCCAAGCGAGCGCGAGAATGGTGAGCGTGGGGTTCTTGTCGGGGTTGCTGGGCAGCACGCTGCCGTCCATGAGGAAGAGGTTCTTCACGTCCCAGGTTTGGCAGTATTGGTTGGTCACGGATTCGCTGGGCTTGGCGCCCATGCGTGCGGTGCCGACCTCATGAATGATCTCACCCGGCTTCTTGATGGCGGCCTCGCCTTTCAGTGGTGTGGCTTTGCCGCCCATGCCTTCCAGTAGTTCAGCGAAGGTGTTCTGCATGTGCTCGGCTTGCTTGATCTCATGATCGCTCCACTTCCAGTGAAAGCGCGCGACGGGGATGCCCCAATGGTCCACCACATTGGAATCGATGTCGTGGTAGCAGTCCTTGTTTGGAATCATTTCGCCACGACCGCTGAAGCTGA
>CAXNNN010000430.1:0-3817 GCA_964203095.1 Verrucomicrobiaceae bacterium
TTCCTCCAGCGTGAGCAATTTCAGCACGCGCACATACTGGCCGAGCACGCGGGCGTTGTTGCCAAAACTGCGCGGATGCGTCACGGCATCGCGCAGATCCTTCGGCCCTCCATCGCTCGCGATCATGGTCAGCGGATGCTGCAAAAACACGCGCAGGTCGTCCTCATGGATGCCGTGGAAGATGGCGCTCGCGCCGCCATTGCGTTGAATCTGCAGGATGAGTTCGATTTGGTTTTCGAGAGAATCACTGCCCAGCTTTTGCTTCGCAGCTTGAGGCACTGTCTTCCCAGTAAGGGACCGATCCCAGCCGCAGCCCGCGATCACCGCATACGAGTAATCCGTGCGCTGACCGCGATGAAGGATGTCCAGCATGCCCTCCACGACCTTCTTCCGCTGCTCGGGATCATCGAGACGCTTCGCGAAATCCCCGAGCGTGCCTTCCAGGGCGGCATCTGGAATGAGCTGCCCGAGCTTGGTGCTGCTGGCGGTGTAAACGTATTGATCGTGCGTGATGTCCAGGCCCTCGGCACGCGCCTTGTCGAGCTTCGCGAGCACCTCTGCTGTCTTGCCCCAGGCAGCCGGGCTGCTCAGCTTGATGTGGGACAGCTCTGCCCGCACCTTGGCTTCGCGTGCAATGGTAGTCAGCTCATCAATGGCACCGAAGATCTTCGCCGTTTCGAAGCGCATGTGGCTGGCGTAGATGCCGCCATGCGCGGCGGCGATCTTGGCCAGGGCGACGATTTCATCGGTCTTCGCGAAGCTGCCGGGCACATAGATCAAACCGGTGCTCATACCCACCGCGCCATCCTTCATGGCCTGTTCGACCAAGTTCTGCATCGTCTTGAGCTGCTCTGCATTCGGGGCGCGGATGAAGCGCCCACCCATGCCTTGCTCGCGCACGCTGCCGTGACCGATGAGCGTGGCCACATTGATGGTGATGCCTTTGTCATCCAGCTCTTGGAAGAACGCACCCACATCCGTGCGCGAGTAGCCACAGTTGCCGGTGATGATGGTGGTCACGCCCATGCGCACGAAGTTCTCAGCCATCGGCTTGCTGGCGATGTCTTCGGAGTGCGTGTGCACGTCGATGAATCCGGGGGCCACGACTTGCTGCTTCGCATCGATCACCGTCGTGGCGGTGCCTTTGACCTCGCCCACGGTGACCATACGCGCCTCCTTGATCGCGACACTGCCTTGGATCAATGGCGCGCCCGTGCCGTCGGCGATGCGTGCGTTGATGATGAGCACGTCGTAGTCAGCGGCAAGCAGACTTAGCGCAGGCAGTAGAGACACCAATAAGGTCTTCATCGGGCAAGCAGCCAGCGCACGGTGAGGTCGGGGAAGTCGCTGAACAAACCATCCACCTTGGCGCTGTCGAACAGCGCGTGGTGCACCTCATCGGGAGTCGAGGCGAAGGTCGGTAGCTCATCGGCCCGCAACGTGTAGGGATGCACCTTCAGGCCGACAGCGTGAGCGTCAGGGACGAGAGACGTGGGTTTGCCTGCCTTGTCCAGCACCTGATTGATGGCAGGGCCGATGCCGTCGGCGACTTGCGCCAGGATCTTCAGTCCCTCTTGCGTGCGCAGGGCGGCGTAGTCAGTGCCGTCTTCACCCTTCTTGCCGCCGAGCAACATGATCAGCTTGCCTTGCCAGCCCAGTTCCGTTCGGAGACGTTGCACCTCAGCCAGCTCAAAGCACTGCAAGAAACACGGGTCTGCCTTGGTCGCATAGCCGTAGCGTTGCAGCACTGGCAGCACGATCCGGCTGATGTCATGCCCTTGAACGCGATGCCACTTGGGCTGCTTGATCTCCGGGTAGATGCCTGCCACGCGGCCCGTGCTGGCGTTCAGGCCTTGGATGAGTTGCAGCTCTTCTTCTAGGGTCGAGACGCGGAAGGTGGACTGGTCCAGAGGGAAGCGTTTCGGGTACACGGCCTTGCCAGTCTTCGCGTTGAAGCGCTCGCTCACGTCCAGCTGCTTGATCTCGGCCAATGAAAAATCCAGGGCGTAGTAGCGGCCATCGGCGCGCTTCCGATCTGGGAAACGCCGGGCCACATCCGTGGTCGTGTCCAGGTGAATGTCATGCAGCACCACCGGCACATCATCCTGGGTCAGCACGATGTCTTGCTCCAGGTAGTGCGCGCCCATGCCATGCGCCAGGGCCTTGGAGGCGAGTGTGTGCTCAGGCAGATAGCCGCTCGCCCCGCGGTGCGCGATGGCGATGGGCGAGTCTTCAGCAAGCAAGGGCATGGCGAGGGAGAGCAGCAGCCAGGGTTTCATGGAAAGCACAATTCCCAGATGCTGACAGACGACAGAGGCCCGCGTCAAGGCCGGTCAATTCTTGGCCAGCAGCTCCAGCGCCGCTTGCTTGATCGCAGGCAGACGCTCATCGGCCAAAGGCGCGAGCAGCGGCAGGAACGGACCCGTGTCGGCTACGCCCGCCAGTTGCACCGCATGATGCAGCACGGGGATCGGGCCGTGCGAGTTGCGCTGGTCTTCCAGCGGCTCGAACTGCGCGCGGATGGCCTCGGCTTCCGCATAGTCTTCGCGATGGATCGCAGCCATGCACTTCATCGACAACGCAGGGGCGACGCAGACGCAGCCGGAGGTGAAGCCGGTGATGCCGAAATCGCGCAGGTGAATGATCGCAGGCTGCTCGCCGATGCCGCTGACGATGAGCTTGCGATCGACGAGATCAATGAGCTTGGTCAGGTAAGGATCGACCGCTGGGTTGTCACGCACGACGGCGTATTTGATCCAGGAGATCAGGCCTTCATTGACGAGCTGGGCAGCCGCTTCGGGCGTGATGTAACTTTCGTCTTTGATGTAGAGCACGGCAGGAATGCCCGAGCGCTCAACAAAGTGGCGCACCGCCACCTGAATGCCCGCTGGCTTGGCCGGGAATAAGGTCGGCAGAATCATCGCGGTCGGGAACTTGAAGCTCTTCAGGATGTCGGCCTGATCGACGATGTTGCCATAGAACGGCCCCACGCTGGGCACCACGATGCTGGTCGGCGCGACAGCCCCCGCGAGATACTCCAGCAGCTTCGCATACTCGCTGACCGCGATGTTGTAGAGGTTCGCATTGCCGCCATACAAGAACGTGCGGACACCACCGGCCTCCAAGTGCTTGATCAGCTTCGTGTTCTCCGCGTCGTTGAGTGAAAGGTCAGCCTTGCGCGCCAGCGGCGGCACGGAGATGACGGAGGAGCGGAGGTCGTCGTAAGTGATCGGGGTGGTCTGCATGGCGGGTGGGTATGTGGCAAAGGATGGCGGCGCGCGCAACCGAGACGAAGGGGGCGAGTAATGAGTGTTTGGCGTTGAGTGATGAGAAATGAAAGCGCGCGCCCCCAACTAAACACCAAGCACTAAACACCTATTTCTTTTTCAAAATCCGTTCGCGCTGCCTAGCACCCTCGGATCATGCGCAGGCACCAGTTTGCCTTCCACCTGCATGATGCACTGGCACGCGCCGAAGCCGGAGGACGTTTCCAGCGCGTGGCCCTGCGCTTCCAGGGCGGTCAAGGTGTCAGCGCCGAATGCGGTTTCGATCTTCAACAGGTCGGGTGCCCACTGGTGATGAAAGCGTGGGGCGGCCAGGGCTTCCGCAGGGCCCATGCTCTGGTCGATGATGTTGCTCAGCGCGAGCACCGTCTGCGTGATGATCGTGGGTCCACCTGCGGCACCCACGGTGATCAATGGCTTGCCGTCCTTCAGCACCAGCGTAGGGCTCATGCTGGAAAGAGGGCGCTTGCCTGCGGCCACGGCATTGGCTTCGGCACCGAGGAGTGTGAAGGCATTTGGCACGCCGGGCTGCA
>CAXNNN010000431.1:0-3805 GCA_964203095.1 Verrucomicrobiaceae bacterium
CGACACCGGCGGCGGCAGTAAGTAGGACGGCGCTGGTAGCGAGGCAGAGGGCAGGCTGGCGGCCACGGCGGGCGCAGGGGCCGGGAGTGGTGGCAAAGACAGAGCCGCCGTGCCGGGCAGCGAGGGAAGGGGGGGCAGCGAGCCCGTATTCAGGCTCGGCAAAGGCGGTAGGCCTGCTGACACTGGCAGATCCACCGCCGCCACAGGCGCTGGTTTGGCGGGGGCAGGCACTAGCTTCTCCCAGGCTGTCATCGCCAGCGTACCTAGTTGCACCAGCCCGAGTAGGCATAGCACGACGATGGCCACTGTGGCGGCTGGGCTGCGCTCTGCGCTGAGAATGGAGGGGGATTTTGCCATGACGTTGAAGCTTGGGCGGCGCATGGTAGGGTCCGCGCGTTTTAGTGTCAATGCCACAACCCAAAAGTCGCAATATCCAGGCTCTCAGGCCCGAAAATCCTGGGCTTGGGGGGGGTGTGAGCATCGCGCGCAGTCCCTTGCGGGTGGCGGCTGGGCTTCAGCATTTGGGGGGACTGGTCTTTTTGGACACCTCCTGCGCCACCCCTGGGGCGCGCTCGCTGGTCACCGCCGCGCCCCAGGCGCAGCTGTGTGGGCACATGGACCGGGATTGGTCCGTGGTCGAAACCGCCTTGCAGCAGGGGCAAGGGGGGCCGGGTGGCTTGTTCGGCTGGGTCGGGTTTGACGGCCAGTTCGTCTTTGGCCACTACCCGCACGTGCTCAGCTACGACCACGCAGCGCAGACCTGGACCGGGTGCGGGGAGCTTTCCTCGGTGCTGCAAGACGTGGTGCCGGGCCCAGCTCCGCAGCTCGATTTTCAGCCGCAGGTGTCGCGGGCGGACTTCATGGCCGCCGTCCAGCGCGCGCAGGATTACATTGCCGCTGGGGACATCTATCAGGTGAACCTCGCCCACCCATGGAAGGCCGCGTGGCCTGACAAGGCGAATGCCCTGGGCTTCTACGAGCGCCTGCGGGCGATCTCCCCCGCGCCCTATGCCGCCTACCTGCAGCTGAATGACCAGCGCATTTTCTCCTCCTCGCCCGAGAGCTTCCTCCACCTGCGCGGGCGCAGCATTCAAACCCGCCCGATCAAGGGCACGCGGCCCCGGTTTCCGCACGACGCGCGGCGCGATCAGCAGGCGGTGCAGGAGCTGCAAGCCTCGGTCAAAGAGAATGCCGAGCTGCTCATGATCACCGACCTGGAGCGCAACGACCTGGGGCAGGTGTGCGAGTTCGGCAGCATCCACGTCTCGGAACTCGCTGCCGTGGAAAGCTTTGCCCAGGTCTTCCACCTCGTCTCTACCGTTCAGGGCACCTTGCGGGCGGACATCAGCCATGCGGAGGCTTTTCGCCAGTGCTTCCCCGGCGGCTCCATCAGTGGCGCACCGAAGAAGCGCGCGCTGGAGATCATCCACGAGCTGGAGCCGCATCCACGGGGCCTCTACACCGGCACGATCGGCTACTTCGGCTTCAATGGCGAAAGCCAGTTCAACATTGTCATCCGCACCGCCGTGCAAGTCGGCCGCGAGATCACCTTCCACGCCGGGGCTGGGATCGTGGCCGATTCCGTTCCCGCGCTGGAGTATGAAGAGACCTTGCACAAGGCCGCAGGCCTGCTGCGGGCGGCCACGTAGTTTCGACTTCTGTCGAATCTGAAAGCGGTCACATCGCAACGGAAGTCGAAGCTATTGTGCCAAAAGAAAACCCCGTGCTGCGCATAGCAGACACGGGGTCTAAACGTCGCTAAACGACAAGCCTGATTACAGGCTGGCCTTCAGAGCGGAGGAAGGAACGAAGCGCACGGTCTTGGAAGCCTTGATCTTCATGGCTTCGCCAGTCTTTGGGTTGCGACCGGTGCGGGCAGCGCGCTTGGCGACCTTGAAGGTGCCGAAGCCGATGAGTTGGACGCTACCGCCCTTCACACCCTTGGCGATGGCAGCCAGCACGGCTTCCACGGAGTCAGCCGCTGCGCGCTTGGAGGTTTCGCCGCCGAGGTTCTTTTGAACGAGATCAATGAGTTCAGCCTTATTCATGAGGTAGTATGCTTGGATTGTTGGTTGGGTCCCTTGAGGCCTGCTGAAATCCGTATTTCAGAGAAGGAGCGCCGCGATTAATGGAAAATTCCCATCGTTGGTCAATAGTAAACTCCCGAAAAATAAGGCTCCCAGCGTCATGCATCCTCAAAATACGGCTCAAAAGCCCCTACTCCCTTCCTTCCTCATGCCCGCCAGCGCCCCACAGGTGGCTGCTTCCGCCTTCATTGCCGCCGGTGCCGTGGTGGTGGGGGCCGCTGAAGTGGGGCCTGAATCCAGCATTTGGTTTAGCAGTGTTGTGCGTGCCGATATCAACCGCATCATCATCGGTGCGCAGTCCAATGTGCAGGATGGTTGCGTGCTGCATGTCAGCGACGACTTCGCCTGCATCATCGGAGATCGTGTCAGCATTGGCCATCGTGCCGTGGTCCACGCCTGCACGGTGCATGATGAAGTCCTCGTCGGCATGGGGGCGATCATTCTGGATGGGGCCGTGATCGGCGCACGCAGCATTGTCGCGGCTGGTGCGCTGGTCACCAAGGGCATGAACGTGCCCGAAGGCTCCCTCGTGCTCGGCTGCCCCGCCAAAGTCGTGCGCGCGCTCACCCCTGAAGAGCAGCACGCCAATCAACGGCTCGCCCTGAAGTATGTGGAGTCCTCCCGCCGCTTCCTCGCCATGGGCTATGGAGTGAAGGTTGAAAGTTAGACGGGACTTTCGAGATGTTTCAGGATCAACAAGAGGATGGGAAATGAAGGGCACCTCTGGAAACCCGTTTTCGACCGCCGTCGCAGTGTCCATGATCGGTAGGGCACGTTGTCTCAACGCGCCGGATACACGACGGGATTTCGCGTCAGAGTGCGCATCGCCACGTCCCACGCTTCGGCGGCGGCGCTATGGGGACATAGCGCCCTACCAGCGCGGGGCGAGGTCAACTCCTCTGCGAGAGGAGGTTTCCAGAGGTGCCCTGAAGAAACTCATCCTGTCTAAACCTTCTTCGCCATTAACAGCGCGATCACAGACATCGCATCCCGTATCTCCCCCCCGCGTGCCATGCGCACCGCCTCGCTCAGCGGCACGCGTTTCACCTGTAGCTTCTCCGTATCCTCAGGGCTTGCCTCGGCCTGCGTGATGCCACGGGCGATGAAGAGAAAGGCCACCTCGTTCGTGGTCGAGTTCGACAGTTGCAGCTCCTGCGCGATCAGCTCGTAGCGCTCGGCGATCAGGCCCGTCTCCTCGCGCAGCTCCCGCTTGGCACAGTCCAGCAAATCCTCCCCCGGCGGGCAGCCGCCCTCTGGGATCTCCCATTCATAGCGGCCGTGCGTGTAGCGATACTGCCCCACCAGCCAGGTGAACCCTTCATCATCCACCGGCACCACACCCACCGCGCGGTTCTTGAATTCCACCACCCCGTAAATGCCCGGCCCACCCGCTGGATTGATCACCTGATCCTCGCGCACATGGATCCACTGGTTGTCATAGACCACCCGCGTGCTCAGCGTGGTCCACGGGTTCACTTCGTCGGCGCTCATGGCTGCGTGGACAGTTCGACCCCCGCCGCATTAATCTTCACCGACTTGATCGCCTTCATCACCGGGGCCAGCGCCTCCAGCTTGTGATACGGCGCGAGTAATGAGTAGCTGCTGAACAGCTGCACGAACTCTGGGATCACCTCCTTGCCCGGCACCTCGAGCGCCGTCAGCTTCAAATCTGGCCCCGTCTCATTCACGATCTCCACCTGGAAGGTCGCCAGCCCAAT
>CAXNNN010000432.1:0-3794 GCA_964203095.1 Verrucomicrobiaceae bacterium
AGCTCACTGGCAGCCACTTTGCGTTCGTCTTCCCAGGCACTACCGTCGACATCGACTTCCAGCACGTGATTTAGTCCCAGGCTGCTGAGCAATTGCTCGTTGCGGGCGTTAACATTGACCACCGTCACCCGGCCACCGCCATTCTGGCGCAGGTCGCGGGCGACCCCGGTCAGTGTGCCAAGGAAGGTAGAGTCCATGGTCGGACAGCGGTCCAGGTCGAACACAAAGTTGCGCATGCCGCCTTTGATCTGCTGCTGCACGACGCGTTTGACATCGATGCTGTTTTGGAAGCAGCCTTTGCCTTCGACTCGGAGCCAGAAGACGCTGCCAATTTCACCGACTAAAATGTTGGACGATTGATTCACGAGGGGGTGGGGGCTTTCGGGAAGGGATCGCGCAACAGAGGTTACGCACAGGTGTCAGCCATGATTAGTGGCACCCGTGCAGCGCGGTTCTACATCGGTGCTGGTGAAAATGAGCCAAGGCACAAGACATAGTCCCGAACAAACAAACTAGTTCCAAAGATAGGACTCAGCAGTGGCGAGTTGCTCCTTGCCACGCATGATGCTAGCGCGCCAAGCGGTAACCTGCCCGCCAGTGCGGGACTCTTCGCCGATGACTTCAAACTTGGTAATGTTGGAACGATTCACCTCCGTGATCTCCACCTCCTTCACCTTCACCGCCAGTCCGGTGCTGCGCTGGCGATACTCAAACTTCACGGTCACTGGCTGGCTGCGGTCGTCCGCCTTCCAGAACACACTGTAATACTGGCCTGCGCGCTCCAGCTGCTCGGCCTGCGTAATGGCTCCGTAGAGGTGATACTGGCGTTCGAAGGTGAGCGAAGGGTCAGCTGCGCGCAGTCTCGCTGACGGGTTCAAACTGTAAATTTTAACCTTGGTGACAGCACCGCCCGTGCCTTTGGGGATCGAGCTGCAGGAGGCCAGCGAGAATAGTGCTAGGGCCATGCAACCCACGTGGAGGAGAGATCGAACCGTTGCCGTCATAGTGGTGGGAGATTATCGAAACACTTTGCGCACTGTCAATGAGCCGTTCGTAAACCTTTCTCTACCGTTTTGAACGAAAACCAGCCCTTTATTCATGTCACGCACCAGCGCGGCAGCATCCATCTAGACGATGTTGGGCTGTGGCTTGACCCGCATATCGGAATGGATGCGGCCTTCATTTCGCACGCCCACAGCGACCATGTCGCGAGGCACCAGCTCACGGTTTGTTCCACGCTGACGCATCAACTAATGCTGACCCGCTTTGGCCTGAAGGGGGAAGTCATCGCACTGGACTACGGCCAGCCGCATGATTTTCGCACCCACACGCTGCGCCTTCTGCCCGCAGGGCATATCCTGGGTTCCGCCATGCTGCACATCACACGGCAGAGCGATGGCGCGACACTTCTCTACACAGGCGACTACAAACTGCGCCAGGGCCTCACCGCACAGCGTGCGGAGTTGCTCCCGGCTGATACGCTAATCATGGAGACCACCTTCGGCCTGCCGCAGTTCTGCTTTCCGCCGATTGAGCAAACCTTGGCCGCCATGCGGAAATGGGTGCGGGAGACGCTGGATGAAAAGGCTATCCCCGTCCTGCTCGGTTACTCATTGGGCAAGGCACAGGAAATCCTCGCCGCGTTGCAGGAGGTGGATGCCCCGATCATGCTGCACAGCTCCATCATGCAGTTGATGCCGCTATGCGAGCAGCACATGCCGAGCGTGCCGCCGTATCGTGCCTTCGACTTCAAGGAAGCCCTCGGCCACGTGCTCATCTTCCCGCCTATGGGCACGCGCTCGCTGGCCATTCGGAAGCTGAAGGTCGCACGCACGGCCATGCTGACCGGCTGGGCCTTGCAGTCCGGTGCGAAGTATCGTTATCAGGTGGACGAGGTCTTTCCGCTCAGCGATCACGCCGACTACCAGGAGCTGCTTCAAACCGTGGAGCAAGTGCAGCCACGCCGCGTGCTGACTGTGCATGGTTACACCCGCGAGTTCGCCGCAGACCTGCGCCGGCGAGGCTATGAGGCCTGGGCCTTGGCGCAGGATGATCAGCTGGAGCTGGCGGTTTTCGACCGAGCACCGAAAGCGGAAGCTCTCGAAGCATCGTCTCAAGCCCCAGCGCACGAATTGCAAGGCTTCAGCGCCTGGGCCGCTGCTTGTGCGCGCACCGCGGAAGAAAGCTCGCGCCTCAAAAAAATTGCTGTGCTCGCCGACTACCTGCGCACGCTTAGCGATGAAGCACTGCCCCTCGCCGCACGCTGGTGCACAGGCACCCTGAGCAAGCGCGGCGACGAACCCCTGAACGTCGGTTGGTCGATCATCCGTCGCGCCCTGCAAGAGGTCAGCGGCCTGCGCAGCGACGAATACAACGCGATCTCACGATCGCAGAACGACGCTGGGCGCACGGCCTATCTGGTGCTACAACGCAAACCTTCACTACCATCGCACGTCGTAACGCAGTCCCCCTCTCCATGGGGAGAGGGCCGGGGTGAGGGGCTCCACGACTCCGTCAGCATTATCGGCTTAGACTTGGTCACCATTGATCAGTCCTTCGCCGCCCTCCGCCAAGCACGGGGTCCCCTGCCGAAAACCCAGCTTCTGCGTGATCACCTCGCCCAGATGTCCGCCTTCGATGGCTCTTGGCTCATCCGTCTGCTGTCCGGTGATCTGCGCATGGGCTCCAAGGAAGGCCTGATCGAAGAAGCCCTGGCTCATGCCTTTGATGCCACTGCTGATGCCGTTCGCGAAGCGGCAATGCTCACCGGCGACATCGGCAGCGCGGCTCTGCTGGCGAAAGCGAAGACTCTGCAAGACGCGCAGCCAAGGCCCTTGGTGCCGATCAAAGTCATGCTCGCCTCGCCGGAAGAAAGCGCGGAGGACATCTGGCAGCGCCTGACTCCCACCTCAAGCCCCGAGCCTCAACCCACAAGCCCTCCGACCATTTGGCTGGAAGACAAGTTCGACGGTATTCGTGCGCAGCTTCATCGCACAGCCGGCCAAGTGGAGATCTTCACCCGCGACCTGAAACCCATTGGACAGCAGTTCCCCGAATTGCTCGTTGCTGCCACCCAACTCCCTGCTGAAGTCATTCTCGACGGCGAGATCATCGCGCACAGCGGCACGGAAAAGCTGACCTTCTTCGACCTGCAAAAGCGCCTGGGCCGACGTGACCAAGCCGACCTTTTCCTGCCCAGCGACATCACGGTGAAGTATGTGGTCTTCGACATGCTCTGGCGCAACGGCACCTCTCTGCTGAAGCTGCCCTTGAGCGAGCGCCGCCAGCATCTTGAAGCGCTCGCCCTGCCTGCCTTGTTTGAGCTCATCACCGTTCATTACGCAGCCGCCGCTGAGGAGATCGAGTCCGCCTTCATGGCCGCCCGCCGCGCAGGCAACGAGGGCCTCATCGCCAAAGACCCGCTCAGCCATTACTCCCCCGGTCGTCGCGGAAAGGCTTGGCTCAAGCTGAAGAAAGCCTTCTCCACGCTCGATGTCGTGGTGGTCAAGGCTGAGCAAGGCCACGGCAAACGCAGCCACGTGCTCAGCGATTACACCTTCGCCGTGCGCGATGAACTCGGCACGCTGCGCACGATTGGCAAGGCTTACAGCGGTCTCACGGATGCGGAGATCGAGGAGCTGACCAATCACTTCACCGAGCACACGCTCAGCACGAAAGGCCGCGTGCGCACCGTGGTGCCAAATCTCGTGCTGGAGATCGCGTTCGACAGCATTCAGCCCAGCGACCGCCACGATAGCGGCCTAGCCATGCGCTTCCCACGCATCAAGGCGATT
>CAXNNN010000433.1:0-3788 GCA_964203095.1 Verrucomicrobiaceae bacterium
GCTCCCTTGCCCTCTTGCATGGACTTCCAGTTCAAATCGCGCACACGGGCGGCGGCATCGACGATGGCGCAGGTGATGCGTGCGTCCTCTGCAGTAGGGTAAAGGCCTGCCACGTCGGCGAGGGTTGCCTGTTGGAACTTGATAGCGCACACGGCGACGAGGCCAACGGTCAGGCTGTCCACGCCGTAGCCGATGTAGCCCTTGGTGCCGTCGGGGCGAGTGACCTCGCGGGTGAAATGGTTGTTGCTGGTGCGCGACCCGCCGCCTGCATTCCACCAGCGGAAGCCGCGATACTGCTGGTCGCTCTCCACCTTGCCGTCGGCTCCGACGATTTCGTGCCCCTGGTTCACCGGGCCTTCAAAGTCGGCGGGCGTGACCCAGTTGTTGTGGAAGTTGATGCTCATGCCGTTGTCGAAGTCTACGCGCACCTGCACGGCGTCGAAGGCATTGATGCCGTCTCTGATAAGCCGCTTCTTCTGGCCTACGGCGGTGAGGCTGACGGGCTTGCTGCGGTAGTAGCTCCAGATCAAATCGGTCCAGTGTGGTCCGACGTAGCTGAAGGGGTCGCTCGATTCTACCCACTTGAAGGTGCTGGTGCTGACCTCCAGCGGCTCCTCCAGATACGCGGTGCCATAGAGCGGTGCACCGATGCGGTTCTGGATATCATCGCGGATGCGCAGATGGTCGGGGTCATAGCGCTTGTGCATGTCCACGGCGACGACGCAGTTCTTGGCCTGGGCGGCCTCGATAATCTCATCCGCCTCGTGAATGCTCAGGCACATGGGCTTCTCGGTGAGGACGTGCACGCCTTTGGCCAAGGCGGCGAGAATGGGCTGCGTGTGCAGATGATCAGGCGTGGCGACTGCGAGCACGTCCAAGTCGGGGAAGTCACGCAGGATGTCGTTCCATGGTTCCTCCCCCCAGTAAGGTTTCGGTTCGTGGCCCGTCATCATCTTGAAATTCACCGCCGCTTTCTTGGCGGAGTTTTCGGAGCGCGTGGCCACGGCGACGAGGTCGAATTTTACGTTCGCCAGATCGCGCGCATATTTGTCCAGTCCCACGCGGGCGAGTTGGCCCGCGATGCCGAAGCGCTGCAAGTCAGCGTAGGCGCGGGCGTGAACGTCGCCGCCGAACATGCCGGCGCCTGCGAGGGCAATCTTGATAGTGGGTTGCATAACGGTCACAAGCTTAGCAGCCTGCGTGCTCGTGCTTCAACACCGCTGTCGTCATCAGATACGATTGTGCTCGCGCCTAGCCACCGCAGGCTTTGCAGGCCCTGCCTTCCGTCTCGGTGCATGGGTAGCGGGCGTTGAAATACTGGCACTTCGCGTTGTGGCGTATGCCTGCCTTGCTCAGGCTCCAGCCTGAGGCACCGGATGGCGGAGGGGTTCCGGTGCTGGTGCCTGGGGCACCCGCCATGGTTGGCGGGGCGGTGGCTTCTCGCCGGGTCTCCTTGGTGATGCGCACGATGATTCCTGCCTTCTTGATGGCATCCCCGCTGGCTTGCAGGCTCGACTCGCTGGCGGCGCGGGTGGCGGACACCTTGGGCACGGTTTTGAGGAAGGTGACTAGCGCTTCGGTGCGCACGCAGGTGCCTAGGCTGCTGGTGCTGGGGGCTTCGGCGGCGCTGCGGGGGGTGCCTTTGATGCGAGTGCGGGGGATCATCACCCCGAGCACGTCGCCCTTTTCGCTGAGGACCACGCCGCCGAGCGACTCGGTGTCGACCGCCGCGTCATGCTGGAAATACAGTTCTTTGCCACCGGGGCCGCTGAGTTTGCTGATGATGCCTTTGGTAATGGCGGGATCGGCGACGGATCGGCGCGTGCTGGTCAGGCCCAGGCTGAGGGCGTAGATCGGCTGGCCGAGTTCCACCGGCTTCCGGGGGGCTAGTCGGGCGGGCAGCAGCACGCCTTTGCAACTGAGCACGCTGACGCCTAGCTCGGGGTCGCTGGCCACCACGGTGCCGGGGGCTTGGTCGTTGCCGGTATCGATAGAGATGGCGGTGGCACCTTCCAATAGGGCACTGTCAACGAGCACGAGGCCGTCCTCGCCGATGGCAAAGCCGATGCTGGTGGCTTCGACGACCTCGACCACGGGTTCCATCACGTCGGCGGGGCGGGTGCCGGCGGCAACGAGCAGAGTGTCCTCCGCAGCAAGTTGCGCGCTGGTGGCGAAGGCGCGCAGGGGCGTGGCACCGCCCTGGCTAGTGTGATACTTCCGATCGCCCGCGGGGTAGAGCGGTTGGTCCTTCACCTTGGTGCCGGGGGCGAGCGCGCTGGCTTGATCGGTGATGAGTAGGAACTGCGTGCCGGTGTAGAGGATGGAGCCGCTGCTCATCTTCACCCCCAGGCGGCAGAGCAGGCCTACGGTCAGGGGTTGCACGACTTCCAGCATCTGTGGCCCCATCTTGGCGGCGGCGTCCAGGGCGGCCTGCGCAGTTTTGGCAAAGGTTTGGTCCTCAGCGGACAGCAGCGCGAGGCCCACGGTCATGGCTTGGCCCTTGGCCGGTTTGAGCTGCACTTGGTCACCGGTCAGCCGGAGGAAGTCCCCCTCCAGCGTGCGGCCCCCGGCGGCGCTGCGCCACTCACGCGCTGGCAGGTGAGTCAGGCCCAGCAGGGCGAAGAGGAGGATCAGGCGCGCTTTCATGGCGCGAGAGTAGAAGCACTGCGTCCCAGGTCAAGCCTCAGCCTATCCAGCAGTGGTGTGTTCGCGTGGCTTGATCAAGAGGACCAGAGCCACCGAGATAATGCAGAAGCTGGCAAAGACGCCGAAGATCACGTTCAGCGGCACATGCCGGTCGGTCATGGCACCGAAGCCCCAGTCGGCCACCCCGCCGCACATCATGCTGACGAAGTTCATGATGCCGTAGCCCGTGGCGCGCAGTTGCGGGCGGGTCACTTGGCTGAGGATGGGCATGTTGTTCCCGTCAAAGAACCCCCAGCCAATGCCGAACAGGATGAGCGACGCGATGGCGAGGGCGAAGGAGCCCAGCGCCGGAGCATTGCCCACGCCGAAGAGCGCGGGGATGATGAGCAGCATGCCAATCGCGCTGACGTAGATGCGGCCCCGTGCCGTCTTGCCCATCCACCGATCCGCCAGCCAGCCGCCGAAGAGCGCGGAGAACAGCGCGGCAGCCTGCCAGTAGAGCGCGGCGGAGACCCCGGCCTTGCCTTGGCTAATGTTGAACTCCTTCTGCAAAATGGCCGGCATCCAGTCCCGCACCACCCAGGCGGCAAGCGCGGGCAGGGTGAAGTAAAAGACGAGCAGGATGAAGGAGCGATTGGTCAGCAGCTCGCGGGCCGCTGTGCCGACCGAGGGCTTGCTCGTGTCGCTAGTTGCCTCCGTGCTCTTGGGCGCATCCCGCAGCAGGAAGAGCAGGGGCACCGCATACAGAATGCCGATCAGGCCGGTATAGTCGAAGGCCCCGCGCCAGCCCAGGCTGGGGCTATCCGCCGCGTAGCCAGCGAACCCACCGATCATGACCCCGCAGTAGATGCCCATTTGATGCACGCCCACCGCGCGGGAGCGGGTGTTCCCCGTGTGGAAGTCCGCGATCAGGGCCAGCGCGGCCGGGATGTAAAACGCCTCACTGATGCCCATCATGGTGCGCGCCCAATACAACTCCTCGAAACTGCTGACATGCCCGGTCAGCCAAGTGATTAGCGACCAGACAAACAAGCTGCCACAAATGGTGATCCGGCGGCTGAACCGGTCCGCAATGTAGCCGCCGATGGGGCTGAAGATGGCATACACCCACTTGAAGGAGGCTAGCATGTGCCCCCAGTTCT
>CAXNNN010000434.1:0-3787 GCA_964203095.1 Verrucomicrobiaceae bacterium
GACGGTTTTTACTATGACGTCTTGGCCGATGGCACCCAGTTCAAGAAGAAGACCGCCTGTGGCTTCTGGCCGATGATCGCCGGTATTGCCGCACCGGCGCAGGTGCGCCGCATGGTGGCTCATTTGAAGGATGACAAAGAGTTCTGGAGGCCGTTCGTATTCCCTACTCTGGCCGCCGATGAAAAGGAATACAACAACCCCACTGGAGGTTACTGGCGCGGGGCCGTCTGGGCGCCAACCAACTACGCAATCATCAAGGGCTTGGAGGCCTGCGGTGAAGAGGCGTTCGCCACCGAGGCCACAGAGAAATATCTGGCTGGGATGAACA
Organism: Verrucomicrobiaceae bacterium; assembly: GCA_964203095.1. Lineage (GTDB taxonomy): Bacteria > Verrucomicrobiota > Verrucomicrobiia > Verrucomicrobiales > Verrucomicrobiaceae > JAEUHN01. Next base: position 329 of record CAXNNN010000434.1, read on the forward strand.
CGGTCTTTCAGAATCGCGGGACGGTTTTTGAGAACTACATGCCAGAGAAGATTGAACCGAGCAGCGGGAAGGGCGACTTCGTCGGCTGGACAGGATGTGGGCCCATCGTCCTACTGATTGAGAATGTATTGGGATTTCGTCCCGATGGCGCGCGTAATCGCCTGCACTGGCGACTCGCCCGGACCGACAAGCATGGCATCCGGAAATTGCGCTTTGGCCAAATCACGACGGACGTGATTTACGATGGCAATGGTCAGGTTAGCGTGACGGCCGACAAGCCCTACATTCTGGTGATCAACGGCCAAGAGTATTCCATTCCTGTCGGGGTTTCCTCATACAGAACAAAGCCATGAATTGCCTGGGGTCGGTCAGCGTTTTGCAACATCGAAGCCAGGCAACTGGACCGCCCCCGACATGCTCATCGTCGGCTGGGTTGGTTGGGGCAAGCCCCATCCGACAAGCCTGACCCCGGATGAGCAATACACGCTGTGGACTGAGGCGGGAATACATCGGCAAGCTGGCAGCATGAGGTGGCTCTCGCGATCCTTCACAAAGAAGAACACATTGGGCTACAGATCAAACATGAGCCGGAATGCCTTCGGATCGGTCATGCTGGCTCCCAAGTCACTCTGAAGTGACTTGGGAGCCATGGCAGGATGATGACAACTTTTGGCAGACCTAGGCCATGGTTTGCCGGATCGAAAGGCGTTTTACTTTCACCATGAAATGCCGCCGCTTCTTCGACTTTCTCACTCTTTGCCTGCTTTCTACGCTCGTCGTTTTCAGCAACCTTGCCCGCGCCGACGAACCACCGCTACGTGTCGCGATCACGCCGGATTCACTGCGCTTTGCGTGGTCGCCCAGCGCGGGCACGACGGAAATTCGCGAGTTGCCGCTGCATACCTCGGCGGCGGGAGAAGGCCACGTTTTGTGGAGTGGTGAGGGGGCGGAGGCAACGGTGCCGCGCTTCGATGGCAAACGCGACCGACTGTTCGCGAAGTTTGAACTCCGCGTGGGTGGAAAGGTGCTTGGTTCGCCGCAGCATGTCACGGATTTCTCCGCGCTCCCGCAGCGGAAGAACTCCCTCGGCTCGCTCGCAAATAAGAAAGGGATAGCCTGCCTCGGCTTGCGCGCGAGCAAGCAAGCAAGCAAGCAAGCAAGGGATGGCCTGGCTGCTCGACGTGGAGGATGGCAAGGCGCTCGGCTTCGGGCAGTCGAACCAGAACATCAACATCGGCTGGCTGATCGATTGGCAGAGCGCGGAGCCCAAGCTCAGCTTCGGGTTTGAGGGGAGAAAGATCGGGCTTCGTCCGGCTGCGGTCGCGGCGCTTGATCGCGACTTGCAGGCGCTCCACGCGGCTGATACTCCCAAAGTCGTCACAAATCGCCCAGTCGTCGGCGTCATTCGCTGGGATGCTTACATGGGCGGTCCACATGTGACGCAGCAGCAGGAGATGGGATTGCGGAAGCCGCGCACCGTGGTTGTTTCGCAAGACAGGCGATCCCGAGCATTCGCTCGTTTTCAATCCAAACTACGACAAGCAAATCATCCGCGAGATCATGGACCAGGAGAACGAGTAGGTGAGTGTAGTTTTGAGATTGCTCTGTGCCGCCGCTGCTTTTTCGAAGTCAGCACACGTTTTCTCGAAGACCGCGATCGTGTTCACATCGACTTGTCCACTAGGCTTCACGGCCGCAGTGCTATCGACTCCTGGAGGAACTTTACCAGCGCAAAGACTGGCGATCACGCCGGTGACTTGATCGTTCACGATGCGCAGATGATCCATCTGTCATGAGCACGGACCAGTAACTGCTACTGTCCTCCAAAACGGTCAATCGCTTGATCAAAAAAAGGCGTCGTCAGGTGCTCCTTCGGTGTGGTGTGGAGCAGTTTGAGAATCGAATCACCCTCTGTGGCGAACGTAGTCGTCGCAGCCTCATGGCTCGTCCGTTTAGCCTTCCAGTGAATCATGAGATTGGCAATGAAGCGCTCGATCATTGGCAGACCAGCGCCAGGAAGGGCAAGTTTAGGCGTTGAGTTCATCCCTGCACAATGCAGGTGTGAAACTCGCTTGTTGATTGCAAGTGAAGGTTTAGACAATCTACCTCATGCCAAAACCCATCGCGAAAACCACCAAGCCTTCCTTGCGTCGCTCACCTTGCCCTGTGTCTTGTACTCTACATTTTTGGCGACCGCTGGACACTTCTTGTGATTCCCGATCTCATTCTCGGGAGGAGTCGCTTCAAAGATTTCCTCGCTTCCCCCCGAGGGCATCTCCACCAATATCCTCACCGAGCGCCTCAAGCGCCTGCTGGAGCATCGTGTGGTCATTCAAGTCAGCGCCACCGAAGGCAGCAAACACCTCGCCTATCAACTCACCGAAAAAGGCGACGCGCTGTTGCCCATTGTGAAAGCCATGAAGGACTGGGGGCTCACCTGGGAGAAGAGCACCCGGGCAGGCATGGCGTGAATGGTTGCTTCAGCGAAAGCGCATCTGCGACGCATTTCACATACTCTTTGTCGTGGCAAGCTCTGGGCTGTGTTCGTTATAATCTAGCACAATGAAATCCATCCAAACCGATGTTCTTGTCTGTGGCGGCGGCTGCGCAGGCATTGCAGCCGCAATTTCGGCTGCCCGCAATGGCGCGAAGACTTTGCTCATTGAACGAGCCGGTTTCTCTGGCGGCATCATCACCACGGTTGGGCTACCCTACTTTGACGGGTTGATCGACAAGCCGAGCGGGCGCTTTGTCGTGAAGGGCATCGCGCTGGAGTTGTTGCAGCGGCTGGGCATTGCGAAGCCGGGGGCGAAGTCGATCGACGATCTGCCGCCGGAGCTGGTCACGAAGTATTGGGGCAGCATGTGGATACCGAACGTCGAGCACTTCAAGTTGCTGACAGACGAGCTGATCGTCCAGCACTCTGAAAAGCTCAAAGTGCTCTACCACAGCGTGGCATGCGATGTGGAGGTGAAGGAAGGTCGTGTGGCGGCGGTGATCATCGCGAACAAGGACGGCCTTACACGTGTGGAAGCTAAACAGGTCATCGACTGCACTGGCGATGGCGACATCGCGCACTGGGCCGGTTGCCCGACGATCTCTTCGAAGCCGCTCATGCCTCTGACGATGCATTTCCGCATTGGTAACGTCATGCCAGTGAAGGAGACGAAGGACGCCGCAAAGAAGGTGCTCATCGAAGCGCACAAAGAAGGCCGTCTCGCGAACTTCTACGGTCCCGGACTCATTTTCGCCTTTGCCAAAGACGAGTGCTACGTCCACGCCACGCGAGTGCCAGCCGACGCGACTGACGCCGCCGATTTCACCCGTGCGGAGATTCAAGGCCGCAAGGATGCATGGACCATCTTCAATGAATGGAAGGCCAAGGTGCCAGGCTTCGAAAACAGTTATTACATCATGAGTGGCCCTTACATCGGGGTGCGCGACACGCGACGCATCGTG
>CAXNNN010000435.1:0-3784 GCA_964203095.1 Verrucomicrobiaceae bacterium
TAGGGCTTGTAGCGTTCCTTGGAAATCCAAACGACATCCGGCACACGGACGCCGTCAGTGGTTTCAATAGCGCACTCAATGATAATGCGTCCGTCCGCTATTCTCTGTTCGATCTGCTTCCCAATTTCATACTCGTAGCCACCGTGCCAGGACGAAGCGGGACTCATAACAATTTGATGATAGCGATTCGTTTCAACCTTGTAGGGAAGGTCTTGCAGGGTGCGGTCAGCGCAGATGTCAGCCCAGGTTGGCATGGGGAAAGAGTAGCTTCACCGAATTGCCATCGCCAGCAGCAAATACAAATCTTCACCTGCTTTCTCATCCCATGATCACACGTCGCCAAGTTCTCTCCCGCGCCTCCAATGGCTTCGGTCTCGCTGCACTCGCGGGCTTGATGGCCGAGCAGTCACAAGGTGCGATCCCCACTCTGAAGGCAAAGAAGTTCACGCCCAAAGCGCGAAACGTGATCTTCTGCTTCATGAGTGGCGGGGTTTCGCATGTCGATTCCTTCGATCCGAAGCCGAACATCGCCAAGTATGCCGGGCAGCCACCGCCCTTCGCTGCCGCGCGCACGCAGTTCAACAACAACGGCGTGATGCAGCCCTCGCACTGGGGCTTCAAGAACTATGGCCAGAGCGGTCTACCGGTGAGCGATCTGTTCCCCTACATGGGCAGCGTGGCGGATGAGTTATGCGTGATCCGCAGCATGACGGCGAAATTCAGCGAGCACGCGCAGGGCAACTTCTTCCTGCACTCGGGCTTCCCTTTCCTTGGCTACCCGAGCGCTGGTGCCTGGACGAGCTTTGGGCTGGGTACTGAGTCGCAGGACCTGCCAGGGTATGTGGTGCTGCAATCGGGCAGCGCCACGGTGCCGCATGGTGGTGTGGGCGTGTTTGGCAATGGCTTCCTGCCTGCGCAGCATCAGGCGTCGATCATCAAGGTGGATGCCACGGAGCCCGTGCGGAACATTCAGCCCCGCGAGTCGGCGAAGGTGCAGCGTCAGCGCCTGGATTTCATCAGTTCCATGGACCAGCGCTTCATGGGTGAGATCGGGGCAAACTCACAAGTCGAAGCCGCGATCCAGAACTACGAGATGGCTTGGCGGATGCAGTCGGCCGTGCCGGAGCTTTGCGATATCAGTGGCGAGTCCGAAGCCACCAAGAAGCTCTATGGCATGGACGGCCCCGACTCATCACGCACCGCATATGCGAAGCAATGCTTGCTCGCACGTCGGCTTGTGGAGCGTGGGGTGCGGTTTGTGGAGCTCAGTTGCTTGGCGCAAAACATCGGCGGCGGACAGGCCGCCAATCCATGGGACCAACATGGCGATTTGATCAAAGGCCATGGCAAGATGGCGCATCAGGTGGACCAGCCGATTGCAGCACTGATCAAGGATCTGAAAGCACGTGGCCTGCTCGACAGCACGCTGGTCATTTGGGCCGGTGAGTTCGGTCGAACGCCCTTTGCGCAAGGCACCGATGGGCGCGATCACAACCCGTATGGCTTCAGCATCTGGATGGCCGGTGGCGGCGTCAAAGGCGGCATGACCTATGGCGAGACGGATGAGTTTGGCTACAAGGCCGTCGATCAAGTGAGCACTGTCTATGACCTGTGGGCGACGGTGCTACACTTGATGGGCTTGGATCACGAATCGCTGACGTATCTTTACAGCGGCAGAAACGTGCGCCTGACGGATGTGCATGGGCACGTGATGAAGAGTATCATCGCATAACCCAAGGAGATGGGACATTTCTGGTATCAGCGCTTCGAGGCAAGCTCATCCCATGACTTCAAACTTGCGACTGGCAGCGCAAACTTCGCAGCCTCTTCCCACGCAGGGGTTCCCGCCTTGATAAACAAATCATAGATCATCTTGGTGCTGTGTGGGTCGGCCACAGAGTTGGGCGCATTGCGCCACAAGCCCAGCCGAAGTCCACCTTCCTTGGCATGATCGACATGGCGATGGTAGATGAAGGCATCGATCAACGGCAGGTGCTGACACTTCTCCCAGGCATAGGCAAACGCGGCGGCCTGTAGCTTCTCGCCTTCAGGCGTGAGCAACGTGTGAAAACCCTGCTCACTGAGAATGACGCGACGTGGCTTGTCTTGATAAAGCAATTCACGTTTCTCCAAGTGCTGGCAGAGCACTTCTAGGTTCTTGAAGGTGACCTTGTTCGTGTTGTCGTCAAAAGTCACCGTCTTGTCCGCCCACACACGCGGGTTACCCAAGTCTTCAGGGTAAGGATGATGTGCCACATTCCAAGGGAAGTCGCCACGCTCTTTCGCGATGCGTGCAAAGGCATCCAGAAAGTCACGCCCCGGCGTCGCTTCCTGAGGACTAATGCCACCCATGCTGGCACGCCAGTGATGATCGAAGCTGACATACACCCGCGCGTGCTTCATCGCCTTCGTCACGGACTCATGCGCGATGCGGACCGCCTTCTCATGCTCGCTCGCCACTTGCTCCATGCTGGCTAGGCCCATGTTATACCAAAGCCAGTGCGAGTTCACCTCGTTGCCCACGATCCAGCCCCAGACCTTGCCTTGCCAACGATGCGCCAAGAACTCCGTCACCGCACGATACCAGCGCGTGCCTTCAGGGGTAACCGTGTTGAAGGCCGCGATGTTGTATTTGCCATCCGCTCGCGCATTTGGATGAATCAGCACCTTGTCTTTCGCCGCTTGCTTAGTGGGATACGCGAGAAGGATCGCATAGACGACAATGCCAGCATCCGCCAACGGCTCGATCTGCTTGTCCAATGAAGCCACATAGTTCGCGTTGAAACTGAACTCCTGTCCCTCACAGGTCCAGCGCGGGTTGCCGGGCTTCATGTCGAAGTCCATCAGCGCGCCCAGGCTGACATTGATGCCCGCATGATGGATACCGAGCTTCATGGCATCGTCATTCATCTGCACCTGAAGGCCTTTGATGTTCGGCGGTGACGGGAATGCTGCATTGCTAGGTTCTGCGACAACGAAAGCGCAGCCCGCACTTGCCAGCAGAAGCAGCCAAGGAAAAATACATCGCATGGGAACCATTGAGGCAACGCCTCCAGAAAAGGTGCGGGTCTGCGCGGCGTGCGGAGCGGCGCAAGCCATCGAAGTGGGTGATGTCGTCATCTGTGAGGCGTGTTATTCGGCGAGTGGTTCCTGCTGTGCTGGCTAGGAGTAGCGAGAGTTCACGGGCACCGCAACGAAGTTGGCATACGAGCGCATCAATTCATGGATACCACTGCCGATCTTCATTCCCGCTTTGGCCGTGAGCGCTTGTTTCCGAACACCCCCTGGTCATTGATCCAGCAGTCGCAGGTGCCAGAAGACACACGTGCGTCGGCTGCGTTGGATGCCCTGGCACGCGTCTACTGGCGTCCGCTGTATGCGTGCGTGGCGTGAGAGCAATGGGCATTGATCACGAGCAAGCGGAGGATGAAGTGCAGCGGACCTTCGAGACTCTAGTGATGCGTGACTCGCTGCGTGCAGCGTTGCCAGGGCAGGTGCGCTTTCGTTCGTTTCTGATGGCCTGCTTGAAAAAGACGGTCGTATCATCGCATCGCCGCGACGTAGCACAGAAGTGCGGCCAGGGATTGGTGCCTGAAGCGCTGGATGACAAGGCGGCGCAGAGTGTGATAGGGCCAGCCGCAGCCACCTCGCCCGAACTAGCGCTAGACCGTGCCTCGGCACGCGAGGTGTTCGAGCGGGCGTGAAGTGTGCAACAGGAGCCGCTGCACTCGCGCGCATGAAGGGAGATGCAGCGCCGCTGACGGTTGCTGCCATGGTTCGAAAT
>CAXNNN010000436.1:0-3782 GCA_964203095.1 Verrucomicrobiaceae bacterium
TGCTTATCACCATCGTGGTCATCATCTTCACGGTCATGAATTGGCAGTGGATGCCGGCGGTGCTTTTCGTCAGCTACCTGTTGTATGGCCTGGGGCGTCCTTGGGTGTCGCGGCGCTGGCGGCAAGAGATCGAGCAACTGCCTGCGGAGGAGGGCTCCGACACTGAGATGCTGCTGGCTGATGAGTCGGCGGATCCAGCGGCCAAAATCTAGCGCCTCATCAAGGAAAGCATGAGTGCCAAGGCATCGGCCAAGATTCGTCGTATCGTGCTGACCGGCGGCCCCGGCGGCGGCAAGACCACGGCGGGCGATCTGTTCCGCCGCGAGATTGGTCGCCGCGTGGTCCTCGTTCCAGAGGCCGCGACCATGCTCTTCACCGGTGGGTTCCCGCGTTCGCATGAGCCCGAAGCAGTGAAGATCATCCAGCGTGCGGTCTATCACATGCAGCAGGAGCTGGAGGATCTGCATACCGTTCTGCATCCTGGCTGCCTGCTCTTGTGCGATCGTGGCACCGTGGATGGCGGAGCCTACTGGCCGGAGTCTGGGGATGAGTTCTTCAAGATGCATGGCACCAGCTTGAAGAAGGAACTCGCCCGCTACGACGCGGTCTTGTTCTTTGAAACCGCTGCCGTCGGGGGCATGTCCATCAAGGGCGGCAATCCGGTGCGCGATGAGACCGCGCGGGAGGCCATCGCCCTTGATCAGCGGCTGCGCGCCTTGTGGTCCCAGCATCCGAACTTTGTGCTGGTGCCGCACAATCCCTCGTTCTTCAAAAAAATCTCAGCCGGACTCGCCGCCTTGGAGAGCCTGGTGTCCCATCTGGAAGAGAGCTAACCCTATGTTTACCGGACTCGTCGAACGCACTGGCTGCATCGAAGCCATCGAGCCTCGCTCTGGGGGCGCTCGCTACGTCATCAATGTCGGAACCATTGCGCCCGAGGTGCGTGAGGGGGACAGCATTGCCATCAACGGCTGCTGTCTAACGGCGACAGTCATCGCGGGTGACACGGTGAGTTTTGACCTACTGGAGCAGACGCTGCGTGTGACTAGCTTGGGTGATTTGCAGGTCGGTGATCAGGTCAATATCGAACGAGCCCTCGCTGCTGGCGCTCGCATGGGCGGGCATTTTGTCCAAGGCCATGTTGATGGTACAGTCGAGCTTGTGACATGGCGACAGGACGGCGCGGACTGGCGCCTCGAAGTCGAGTTGCCTGCCGAGGCGCGAGGGCTGGTCATTCCGAAAGGTTCCATTTGTCTGGACGGTATCTCCTTAACCGCCGCCGAAGTCAGCGCGGATCGGGTCACCTGCTGGATCATTCCGCACACGCGGGAGGTGACGCATTTATCCACCCGCCGTGAAGGCCAACGCATGAACGTGGAGTGGGACATGCTGGCCAAGCATGTGCGTGAACTGGTGCGTGTCGAGTTGGCCGCGCAGTTGAAGGTCTAGTCTTGCTCCTGTTAGCGATTTGCCGCAGCATGAGGCGATGAATGCAACTCCTCCTCCGTTTGGTGATCCCACCAAGGTTCAGGCCGAGAATAGCGCTGCCGTGGGCAAAGGTATTCTCTTCGGGTGCAGCGGCTGCTTGCTCGTGATCATCGCCCTAGTGCTTTTTGCCGGCGCGATCGTTGGCGTGGTCATGTATGCCATGCGCAGCAGTGATGTGGCACAGCTCACCCTGTTCACGGCGCAGGCATCGCCCGTAATGAAAGCCGAGCTCGGTGAACCCATGGAGATCGGTTGGTTCATCACGGGCAGTGTGAAGTCCAACGGCGGCAATGGCCAAGCCGATGTCCATCTGCCCATCGCTGGCCCCAACGGTTCAGCCTCGGTTCATGCCATCGCTAGCAAGAAGACCGGCGGCGTGTGGGAGTTCACGGAGATGACGGCCCTCATTGAGGGCAAGGGCAAGACAGTGGACTTGCGGCGGAAGTGAAGGGTGCGACAGCGAGGTGCCGTGACGCCTCACAACTGCGCCAGCAGCTTCTCGTGCATCCCATCGAAGCCGCCATTGCTGAAGACAATGATCACGTCGCCCGACTTCGCGCGTTCCTTCAAGCGTGCGATGATCGCGTCCGTGTTTGGCTCATAGTAGCACTCGCGGCCACTGGCCGTGACATCGGCAGCGACTTGATGGGGATCGAGGCGCAGTTCCACGGGGACCTTCTCAATCGCGTTGATCGCGGCAATGATCGAGCCATCCGCTTCCTTCAGCGCGTTGACCAGTTCCTCCTGCAAGACCTTGCGGCGGCTGGTGTTGGAGCGCGGCTCGAACACGGCCCACAGACGGCGGTCTGGGTAGCGCTGGCGCAGCCCTTGCAGGGTCACGCGGATGGCGGTGGGATGATGGCCAAAGTCGTCGATGATGGTGATCCCGTTCTTCTCGCCACGTTCGGTCTGGCGACGTTTGACGCCTTTGAAGGTGAGCAGCCCAGCACGAATCTCGTCATCGGTTAGGCCGCCGAAGCGCGCTGCACACACGGCCATGGCGGCATTGCGCACGTTGAACTCACCGATCATGGGCAGTGTAAAGAACTCGCCATTGAGCGTGAACTCGGTGCTCTCGGCCTTCGCCTGGGTGATCGCGATGTGAATGTCGCAGTCTGGTCCCACGCCCACGGTCTGGGTCGGGGCGGGGCACTTGGCTTTGACCTGTAAGCAGTTAGCGCAGTCGCCATTGACGAGGACCAAGCCATTGCGAGGCACCTGCAAGGTCATGCGCTGGAAGCTTAGGATGATTTCGTCCAGGTCATTGAAGATATCCGCGTGGTCGAACTCCACGTTGTTCACGATCGCGCACTCGGGCAGGTAGTGCAGGAACTTGCTGCGCTTGTCGAAGAAGGCGGTGTCGTATTCGTCGCCCTCAATGACGAAGTGCGGCGAGTCATTGAAGCGCGCCCCAACGGTGAAATTGTCCGGTACGCCACCGATCATGAAGCCTGGGTTGCGGCCCGCGCTCTCGAACAGCCACGCGAGGATGGAGGTGGTCGTCGTCTTGCCATGCGTGCCCGTGACGACGAAGCTGCGCTTGCCCTGAATGACGTGCCGCTTGATCAGCCCGGCCATGCTGTCGAAGGGCAGCTTCTTTTCCAGCACCGCTTCCACTTCCACATTGCCTCGTGAGATGGCATTGCCGACCACGATGACGTCCGCTTCCTCCGGTAGGTTCTCCGGCTTGTAGCCGCTCATGAGCGTGATGCCCTGGCTCTCTAGCAGCGTGGACATGGGCGGATACACCGAATTGTCGGAGCCCGTGATAGTGAATCCTTGCTGGCGCAGGGCCATCGCGGTGGAACCCATCGCGGTGCCGCAGATGCCGATGAAATGAAAGTGCTTGGCGGTGCTCATGCTCTAGCCGCCTAGTCGGCGGAGCGCGGGCTATAAAGCAGCGCCCCGAAGGGTGCAATCGCGGATGCTGGAAGATTGACAGTCCGTGGGCCGTTCGCTTGGTTCACCCACATGAAGCTCATCCTTTGCCTCGCCTCTGCCCTGTTGCTCTCCATTCAAGCCATGGCGGGCGATGTCGCAACGTTCCAAGGCCAGATCACGGGCGTCGTGTGTGGGGCCTGCAAGGATCACGTGGTCAGCTCGTTGGCCAAGCTGAAGGGCATTAAGGACATTGAGATTTCGCCGACGAACCTGCCGGAAATCCGCATGCTGACCCTGAAAGTCGAGACTGCCGCCCTGACTGCTGAAGACGTGAACAAGCTGCTAACCTCCGACCACGGCGAGAGCTACAAGGTGACGACGTGGGTGAAGAAAAGCTAAGTCGCCGCAGCGCT
>CAXNNN010000437.1:0-3779 GCA_964203095.1 Verrucomicrobiaceae bacterium
ATCCACCGCCGTCCATGAACCGGCACCTCAGAACGGTGCCAAATTCAAGAAAGGCGAGGGCGTGTCCTTGTCCGACGAGATGAAGAAAACACTCAACCTCCAAATCGCTGACGTGGCCGAGGAAAAGGTCTCCTCCGCCGTGACGCTTAACCTCCATGCTGCCAAAGCGGGCGAGGCTAGCGGCTGGCTGCCTTCGCAACAGGCGGCGTTGCTAAAGCCAGGTGCGGAAGTGGAACTGGTGGCCGAGGGCAATGGTGCTGCTTTGAAAGGATCGGTGCAACGCGTGGAGAAGCCGACATTCGGCGCGATGGGTGACTATGAGGTCACAATCACACCAGCCACGCCCTTTGTTGTTGGCTCTCGCTTGAAGGCTACCGTTCATGCCCCTTCTGGCGAGGCAGTGGCAGCGGTGCCCCGTTCTGCCTTGCTCAAGACGGCGGAAGGCTACTTTGTCTTTGCGGTTAACGGGGCGTTTTACGTCCGCACTCCGGTGAAGATTGGAGCCATGAATGAAACCTTAGTGGAGATCACGGATGGACTCTATTCGGGAGACCAGATCGTGACCACACCTGTCATGTCTCTGTGGATGACGGAGCTGCAAGTACTCCGTGGTGGCAAAGCCTGCACCTGCGGACACTAGCCCTATGCTTCATTCCCTCATTGATGCGGTGATGCGCCAGCGTACCGCCGTCATTCTCGCGGCGTTGGTGCTTGTAGGCGTCGGCATTTGGGCGGCGTTGCGCCTGCCCATTGACGCCGTGCCGGACATCACTAATCCGCAGGTGCAAATTAACACGGCGGTGCCTGCACTCGCTCCTGAAGAAGTCGAGAAGCTGGTGAGCTTCCCCATCGAAAGCGAGATGGCGGGGTTGCCTGAAATGGTGGAACTGCGCTCGCTGTCCAAGTTTGGGCTCTCACAGGTCACAATGACGTTCAAGGATGACGTGGACATCTACCGCACCCGGCAGCTTGTCACCGAGCGTCTGCAAAGCGTTCTCGAAGACCTGCCGCCGGGGATTACCCCGAAGCTTGCCCCCATAGCCACGGGTCTGGGAGAAATCTTTTACTACACGCTCGACTACACCGCCGAAGCACCCCACAAGCCCGCGACCCGTGACGAGCAGCTCATGGAGCTGCGACAGATTCAGGAGTATACGGTGAAGCCTCTGCTACGCGGTACGGCTGGCGTTGCTGAGGTGAACACCAGCGGCGGTTATGAACGACAGATCGTCATTCAACCCGATCCCGCCCGGCTTGCGGCGGCAGGACTCTCACTGGATAGCCTGTCTGAGATTGTCGAACAGAACACCCGCAACGCAGGGGGCGGCTATGTGGAGCTTGGCGGGGAACAGCTCATCGTGCGGGCTCCCAGCCGGGTCACCACCATGGAGCAGATCGCCCAGCTCCCGCTCAAGTTTGGCGCTGGCGTTCAGCCCATGTTGCTTAGCGATGTTGCCAGCGTGGGCATCGGCTCCTCATTCCGCACGGGAGCCAGCACCCACGAGGGGAACGAAGCATTGGTGGGCGCGTCCATCATGCTTGCCGGTTCCAACACGAGGCTTGTGGCTGAAGCCGTGCGCGAAAAGCTGAAGGAGATTCAGGGCAAAGTGCCTCCCGGAGTTCTCATCAAGCCCGTTTATGATCGCAGCGAGTTGGTGAACCGCACGATTCATACAGTCGAGAAGAATCTTTCTGAAGGCGCTCTTCTCGTGGTTGCCGTGCTCTTTCTGCTGCTAGGGAACTTCCGCGCCGCGTTCATCGTCGCGCTGGTTATTCCGCTTTCCATGTTCTTTGCCATGGCTGGCATGGGACAGCTCCACCTGTCCGGCAACTTGATGAGCTTGGGGGCGGTGGATTTCGGCCTGATTATTGATGGCGCAGTAGTGATGGTAGAGAACATCGTGCGCCATCTGGGAGAAAGGCAACATGCGCTTGGGCGAAGGCTCACAGCGGCGGAGCGCTCACAAGAAGTCCTGAAGTCAGCCAAGGAGGTGGCGAACCCCATGTTCTTTGGCGTGCTCATCATCACGGTGGTTTATCTGCCCATCCTGGCCCTTCAAGGCATCGAAGGGAAGATGTTCAAGCCCATGGCCGTCGTGGTCATGCTGGCGCTTGGCGGTGCGCTGGTGCTGGCTCTCACGCTGATGCCGGTGCTGTGCTCGTTCTTGCTCAGTGGCAAGATTCAAGAGAAGGACAACTGGCTTGTGACCCTCACCAAGCGCCTCTACACGCCATTGCTGGCGTTTGGATTGCGATTCCGCTGGCTGGTCATTCTGCCCATGGTGGCTCTTTTTGGCTGGTCGCTGGTGATCTTCTCACGCATGGGCGCGGAGTTCATTCCGCAGCTTGATGAAGGAGACTTGACGCTTCAACTCATTCGCAGTTCCAGCGCCAGCTTGTCTTCCTCCATCGACCTGCAAAAGCGCAGCGAGGAAATCCTGCGAAGAGAATTCCCCGAGGCCCGCGATGTCTTCTCCCGCATTGGGACGGCAGAGGTGGCGACCGATCCCATGGGTCCCAATGTCTCGGACACTTATGTCATGCTGGCACCCCACGAGAAATGGCGGCTCGTGGATGGCCAGCCCATCACCAAGGAAGCACTTGGCAACCTCATGCGGAAACGCCTGCTCGATCAAGTGCCCGGTCAGAACGTGCTGGTTTCCCAGCCGATCCAGATGCGGTTTAACGAGATCATGGCCGGGGCGCGTGCAGACCTTCTGTGCAAGATTTTTGGTGCCAACTATGATGAACTGGAGCGCCTGGCTGGCGAAGTGACGGCAGTGCTCAACAGTCTGCCCGGAGGCAGCGAGACAGAGTTTGATGCCATCGGCAAGGTTCCCATGATTGAGATTCAGCCGGACCGTGAGGCGATGCGGAAACTCAATGTCCATTCGGACGATTTGAATCGTCTGGTGGAAACCGCGCTGGCAGGGTCCGAAGTCGGCAAGATCATCGAAGGCAACCAGCGCACACCCATCATTGTTCGCCTCGCGGAGGAGCGTCGCGCCGATCTTAACGCCATGGAGCGCCTGCCCTTGCGAACAGAACAAGGCAGTTTGCTAGCACTTGGGCAGGTGGCCAAGGTCAAGCTGGTAGATCAAGTAAATCAGATTGCGCGAGAGGACACACAGCGTCGCGTTTCAGTCCTCATCAACGTGCGTGGCCGGGACACTGCCGGGTTCGTCGCGGAAGCCTCGCAGAAGATTCGGGACACAGTGAAATTCCCCGATGGCTATTACTTTGAATTCGGTGGCCAGTTCAAGAACCTGCAAGAAGCAAAAGCGCGTCTGGCAGTGGTTGTGCCGCTGGCGCTGGCTCTGATCTTTGTGCTGATCTTCCTCAGTTTTGGTTCATTCCGCCAAGCCGCGTTGATCTTCCTTTGCGTGCCGCTGGCGGTCACGGGCGGTATCTTCGCTCTACATCTGCGAGGCATGCCGTTCACCATCAGCGCGGCGGTTGGCTTCATCGCCTTGAGCGGGATCGCGGTGCTAAACGGCATCATGCTTATCAGCTTCATCAACCAGTTGCGCAGCGAAGGCCGAGGTCTGCGAGACGCTGTGATGGAAGGCACTCTCACTCGCCTGCGCCCCAAGCTCATGACGGCTCTTGTTGCCTCGCTTGGCTTTCTGCCGATGGCCCTCGCCACGGGAGCAGGTGCCGAAGTTCAACGGCCCATCGCTACCGTCGTCATCGGCGGCATCGTCACCTCTACTTTCCTCACCCTGCTCGTGGTGCCTCTGCTCTACGAGTGGCTAGAGAGGAAAACCAAACCGCAAACC
>CAXNNN010000438.1:0-3779 GCA_964203095.1 Verrucomicrobiaceae bacterium
TGGCTGGCGGAGCAGGAAGATTGCGGCATCGCCGCCGGATGGAAGGTCACAAAACTCCAGCGCGGGGCAGGTGAGTGGCATCTCGATCTCAGATGCATGGCATCCGGTGAAGAGCGCAAGCAGCGTGCGAAGTTCGTCTTCGTCGGCGCGGGAGGCGGAAGCCTGCCTTTGCTGCAATCCACTGGTCTCGCCGAAGTCGCTGGTCTTGGCGGATTTCCCATCGGCGGCCAGTGGCTTGTGTGCGATGAGCCTTCGATCTGCGCACGGCACGAAGCGAAGGTTTATGGTGCCACGCCGCCCTCATCGCCCAGCCTCGGTGCGGGACACCTCGATGTGCGACGACTCAATGGTCAGCGCCAGCTTCTCTTCGGACCGTTTGCTTCATGGACGACGCGTTTCCTCAAACATGGACACTGGAGCGATCTGCCGCTCTCGATTCGCGCGAACAATCTCTGTGCGCTGCTGAAGACAGGCATGCGCAATCGCTCGCTGGTGAAGTATCTCGTCACCCAGGGCCTGCAAAGCCTGGAGAGCCGCATGGAGGCTGTGCGCGAGTTTTACCCCAATGCCCGCTCGGAGCACTGGAGGCTCGTGCAGGCGGGTATCCGTGTGCAGGCCATCAAGAAAGCGGACCGTGGCGCGGTGCATTTCGGCACCGAAGTGTTCTCCTCCGCAGACCGTTCTCTTGCCGCGCTGCTAGGCGCTTCGCCGGGTGCATCGGTCTCGGTGAACATTGCGCTCGAAGTCGTCCAGACCTGCCTGCCGCATCTGCTTACCTGCGCTGAAGGCCAGGAGCGCATGAGGCGGATGATCCCGACTTTTGACCAAGACCTGAAGCAGCCGCACAACGCTGCTTTGTTCGAGAAAACCAGCCGCGAGGCCGCAGAACAACTTCAACTCCATTTCCAAACCAACCAACCTACCAAGCAGTCCATCAGTAACACACCACTATGAGCAACCCTGACACCGCCACTCCTGCCAAGCACAAGCCGCTCTTTCGCGGCGTTTGCGCTTCCTCCATCACACCCTTCAACGCGGACGGCACCTTCGCTCTTGCCCGGCTCAAGCCACACATCGACTGGTTGATTGCCGAGGGCGTCAGCGCCATTTCCCCGCTTGGCAGTTCGGGAGAGTTTGCCGGCATGGAATCAGACGACCGCAAGCGCGTGATGGAAGCATCCATTGAAGCCTGCGCAGGCAGGGTGCCGATCGTCGCGGGCACCCATCATGTTTCCACGCGTTTGACCATCGAACTCTCCAAGCACGCGGAGAGCGTGGGGGCGGATGCGTTGCTCATCGTGCCGCCTTATTACATGGCACCCACACCGGCCCAGACCATGGACCACTTCCGGCGAATCGCAGAGGACGTTTCCATCCCGGTGGTCCTCTATCACAATATTCCGCTGACCGGGGTGAATCTTCGCACCTCGCACCTTGCTCAGCTTTTCCGTGAGGGTGCCATTAAAGGCGTCAAGATGTCCAATGCCGAGCCCGACCGCATTTGCTCGCTGCTGCAAGAGACCGATGGGCAACTCTCTGTCTATGCGGGCATCGATTCGGTAGCTTTTGAGGGGCTCTGCCATGGAGCCCATGGATGGATCTCCGGTATCCCAAGTATGGTGCCAGCCGCTGCGGTGAAGCTTTATCAAGCGATCTCGGTGAAGGGGGATCTGGTCTCCGCTCGGCAGATATGGGCTAAGCTTGCGCCACTCATGCGCTTGCAGTTTAGCGCCTACCACAACGGAGGCGACGGAGCCCATTGGTTCAGTGTCATGAAGGCAGGACTCAACATGATAGGCCCCGAAGTCGGCGACCCATCGCCCCCGGTGCTTCCTCTGCCCGCAGAGTTCCACGAGACCCTCGCCACACTGCTCCGCGACCTCGGCTACAATGTCCAAACCAAGCACTAAACGAATCTCCCCATCCTCTCATGAAACTCATCCGCCACCAAGCCAGCAACGGCACTATTCAGCACGCAGCCCTTCAACCCGACGGCACCACCCGCCGCGTCGAGGGGGACATTCTCGGCGACTTCCGCGTCACTGATGAAGTCGTCACACCGGGCAAGCTCCTCGCGCCGCTGGCACCCACGGCCATCTTTTGCATCGGCCTGAACTACCGCAAACATGCCGAGGAGAGCAACGCCGCCATCCCGCAGTATCCGGTGCTCTTCATGAAGTCGCCAGGCGCGGTGCAGAACCCCGGCGATGACATCGTCCTGCCACGCCATCTCGCTAGCGATGAAGTGGACTACGAGTGCGAGCTGGCCGTCGTCATCGGCAAGGCCTGCAAAAACGTCTCTAAGGCAGATGCCCTTGATTATGTGCTTGGATACACCTGCGCCAATGACGTGAGCGCCCGCGACTGGCAGATCAAGCGCGGTGGCAGCCAGTGGTGCCGTGGCAAGACCTTTGACACCTTTGCTCCGCTTGGCCCCTGTCTGGTGCTCAAGGACGAGATCGCTGACCCAAACGCGCTGCGCATCCAGACCATCCTCAATGGCAAAACGATGCAGGACTGGAACACGAACGACATGATCTTTGACGTGCCCACACTCATCGAGTTCCTCAGCGGCAGCACCACGCTGCTGCCCGGCACCGTCATTCTCACCGGCACGCCTCAAGGCGTCGGTGCGGCCATGAAACCGCCCGTTTTCCTCCAACACGGAGACACCGTGACCATCGAGATCGAAAAGATCGGTGCGCTCACCAATCCCGTCGTGGCGGAAGGATGAACAACAACGGAACCATCATCAAGCCACAGGCTGTGGAAAGCGTTGTAGGAACTCCTGCGGCGTCAGCACGGGAACGTTGCTCTTGGCAAAGTCGCCTTTGTTTCGAGTCACGATCCAGTCTGACGCGCAGGATTCAGCAGCGGCCGCTTGCAAGGCATCCTCGAAGTCTCCGAAGTCAAGCGACCGGGTATGACGGGCGCTGGCATTCGATGTCTCAGCTACATGTGCCCATGACAAAATCTTGTCCACTTCCAGCATCGTCTCAGCCTCAGTGCGGCCGCGTTTCAGCAGGTAGTAGGCCGTTGCCAATCCATGCCACGCGATGAACATCGAATCACCAACCGCTTCGCAACGCAGAATGACTGCTTCTCTATCGGCCACCAATCCCGGGCGATCCAGCAGCACATCAATCACAATGTTGGTGTCGAGGAAGACGCGCATCAGCCCTTCAGCGAATACTTCTTCGAGTAGTGGTCCATGCGCACATCATCAGCAGACTCGCCATCGGCGAGCTTTACGGAGCCTTTCGACGTCTTTAGCCACTCGCTCGCCTTGCCTTGAGCAGGAGCAGCATCATTGGATCGAGTCACGTTTACGACAAACGACGAGTCAATCAACGCCACGACATGCAGCGTGTCCCCTGCATGGACATCAAGTCCAAGCAGCTTCTCGGCTGGTATTCGTTGGGTGTGTGTCATGGCTGGATGATAGCTCGACGAGGCGAATAGTGCCAGACGTTTCTAATCCCAGCTTTCTCAGCCGAGCCGGAGGCTCATCAGAAATTAGCCGTTGGTGGAGCGAGCTCACTTCCGCGCTCCACCCCTCCCGCACTCCCACCCACACCGATCAGCGCCCATGAAGCCTGATCCAACACAGCATCGCTTCGCACCATGAAAACCAGCCTGCTAATCCTCCTCACCTGCTCCGCCATCGCGCGTGCCCAGGTGCCTGCGGAGCATGTCCACGATCTCTCCCTGCCCGTCTCGCCCGCCTGGCCCTGTGTCTGGCCGCTGGGCATGATGCAGCACATCACCATTCCGCGCTT
>CAXNNN010000439.1:0-3768 GCA_964203095.1 Verrucomicrobiaceae bacterium
CGGCTGCGCTGTGCTCATGACTTCCCCGTCATCCGCTCGGAAGTTTTCCGCCAGTCGTTGGGGGAAAAGGTCGAAGTCGGTCTTGCCCACGATGTCCGATTCGTGCTTGAATCCGAAGCGCTCGTAGAAGTGGCGGTTCGCGCACATCATGCGGAACTGCGCGTCCTTGGCAAAGAAGGCAACACCAGGCAGATAGTCCAGCAAGAGATAAAACGGACTCTCTGGCGACACAGACTTCAAGTAGGTGGTGCGGAGGGACTCGACAGGCAACATGCTTTATTCTGAATCAGACATGGCTGATATGCAAAACCTTCGTTGCGCCCTGTTTGGTGTTCACGCCAAATCGTGAACGCCGAACAGGGAATGATGGCAAACAGACGGCGCTGCGCTATGTGCCCCTAATGGAACCGCGACTCACCCACACGAACGAACACGGCGAAGCCAGCATGGTGGATGTGTCGGCCAAGCCGGCGATGAAGCGCACGGCCGTGGCCGAGGCGCGCATCTTGCTGGAGGCGGGGACACTGCTCATGATTCAGGCGAACCAGATGCAGAAAGGCGATGTGCTGGCCGTGGCCCGTATCGCAGCCATTCAGGCAGCGAAGCAGACTGCGTCGCTCATTCCACTGTGCCACCCGCTGCCCCTGACACATGTGGGCGCTGAGTTTTCCTTGCGTAGTGACGGCATCACCATCACGACCACCGCTAGCACGGTCGCAGGCACGGGGGTAGAGATGGAAGCCATGACCGCGGCCAGTGTCGCTGCGCTGACGATTTACGACATGTGCAAGGCTGTGGACAAGACGATGCGAGTCGAAGGCCTGCGACTGGTGAGCAAGGAGAAGGTGCCTCTCGGAAGTAGTGTTTAGGGCACCTCTGGAAACCCGTTTTCGACCGCCGTCGCAGTGTCCATGATCGGTAGGGCGCGTTGTCTCAACGCGCCGGATACACGACGGAATTTCGCGTCAGAGTGCCGCATCGCCACGTCCCACGCTTCGGCGGCGGCGGCGTCGGCGCTATGGGGATAAAGCGCCCTACCAGCGCGGGGCGAAGTCAAGTCCTCTGCGAGAGGAGGTTTCCAGAGGTGCCCTTTAGTGCTTGGTGATGGGTTGTTGGTTCAGAAACCAAGAGCTAAGCGCCAATAGCTAACCTCTCTCTTCCTCACAGGCCCTCCGGCATCCACACATCGAAGTAACTCACGGCCTGCTTGGCTTCCTCGCTGACCGGGATGCCCCAGAAGTCGAAGAAGGGGCCGAGGTTCCTTTGGCTGATCTTGGAGTAACGAATCAGGAACTGGTCTCGAGTTTGGTCATCGCTTTGGGGAATCGGACCGAACGACTCATCAGCAAAGCTATGCAAATAGGCGCGCCAGGATTCCCAGCCGAAGGCCTGCACCAGTTGAATGTAGGTGGTGAGTGCGAGGAAGGGGTCATTTTTCCAGGTCTGCCACTTGTCGCTCGACTGCTGGATTTCCCGGATGTTATCGCGGCGTTCCTCTTCGGTGAGTGCGGTGTGCCCAATCAGCCAGTCCTTGCCTAGCACGGCCTCATAGCAATATAGAACGATGACGTTGTTCGTGACCTCGCCTGCGCCGTCGAAGGTGAAGGTGTCGCGTTGATGATTGTGCCCAATCTCATGATAAAAACCCCAGCCTGGGAACTTCAGCCGAGTGAAGGTCAGCATCTCATCCGAGGCGCTGGTCGGGACCATGATCGGGTAGCCGCTGTGCATGTAGCCCGCGCTGATTTGCACGTCGGTCACGATGCGCTCCGGCCGCTTCCGCTCGGCAGTTTGATTGGCGATGTCGTCCTGGGATGCGACGACGTTGTCCCAGAAGGTCATCAGCTGGGTGGGATTTCTCACTTTTCGCGCGTTCTCGGTGGGGCAGGAGAGGATGAGCTTGTCGCAGGCCAACTCCGCCCATGGCGCGGGGTGTTTTTTGAGCGTGCTGTTCCACTCGGCGTCGGTGGTTTCACCGAGCACAAAGAGAGGAGCCTCAACGGCTTCACCGATCGTCACGGTGAAGGGCTGTCCACCAGCGGCGCTGGTGGGCACGTCGATGTAAATCAAGCCCCCAAAGGCACTGGCGGTGTGGGTCACTTCTTCCACGATGCTGACCGAGCGTGTGATGTCAGGTGCCCGACTCCAGCTTTCCAAATGATACAGCGTGTCGGTGTGACAGCCGATGCGGATGGACTAGCCTTGGTCTACAATGTCAGCGGTCACCGCCACCTCCAGAGGGTCGCCTGCATTCAACCACAGGCCGGTGCTGCGCCAGCCGGGGACATTCGGATCAATCTCAATCTCCTTGGTCACGCGCGGTGCGTCAGTTGGAGCCAGGCCGGGAAAGACTGCGGCTGCGGCGTGGGCACTGACCTCGCCGCCAAGCGCAAGCCGCAGCACACGTGTCTCCATGCCCAGGCGAATGCGCGCGTCGGTATGATCGGCTTGCGTGAGGGGATCTTGTTCGGTGGGCACCGATTGATCTCCTTCTGAGAACGCGCTCATCACGGCAGTTTGAAACGCGGTCTCTTCTGGTGGCTGCGTTGCGATGGCGATCTGAATGGCGCTGGTGGCTTGAGCGAGATCTTGAGCCGTTAGCATTGAACTGCCTTCACGATGGTCTTTCATGGCCGCGATAGCTTCGGACGCATTGAGCAAGGCAGGTAGCTCGCCGCGAGGTTCAAAGTGGCTCAACTCATTGGCCGCGAAGGCATTGCTTTCCGTGGTGAAAGCGATGCCGATGGGCATGAGTGCCTTGCGCAGTCCATGAGCTAGGTTCAGGGTCTTGCCTCCGCTGGTCTGATCGAAAGCCCAGCCAGTCATGGCCGCGATGAAGCCACCGCCGCGCTTGATGTAGTTCTGCACCGCCTGGCCTTCCGCCTCGTCAGTCAGGTTCTGCACATCGGCGATCACCACGTCGTATCGGTTCAAGGTCTTGCCGAGCAAGGGACCGTCGATGACCTTGGACTTCAGACCCTGGGCCTCAAGGAAAGCGCCAAGATTGACCTCCTTGCACCCAATCAAAGGCCTTTCCACCGCGCTGGTCCAGCGCACCGCATTGAGCAATAGGACCCCGACGCTGCCATTGCTCTTCAAGTAATTGGGGTGGCCATAAATAACGGCTCTGCCCTTTCCAAACTCGGAGGCGGCACACAGCGCTGCTTCGGGGTTGCCGTTTGATGCGGCTGCGATCACGGGGAAGGCATTGCGCCCCCAGATGGCCACAGGTCCCGGTAGGCCAGACTTGGGCAGGCTCTCCACGCCATGAAGCAACTCGGCACGTTCGGCGTCGGGCCAGCTATCTTGACCAATCACGCATGGGACCAATGTGAGCGTGGCGAGGAGCAGGATGAATGCGAGTTTCATGGGGTGGTGCGATTCAAAACTGGAACGTTTATGAGCGGTCCGTCAACGCATGATGTGTTCGAGCTTTGACGAACGAGTTGAGCATTGACCGCTCCTGCCCAAGGTGGTGGTCTTTAACTGCTCATGGCACAGCCCTCCCTCGACATCATCGGCATCATCGCTGGCAACGGCATTTACCCCGAGACCTTCATCGCTCATGCCCGAAAGGCCGGCGTGAAGCAGCTTGCGGTCTGTGCCTTCGAGAATGAGACCAAGACGGACATCGTGTCGAAGGTCGAAGCCGTAGAATGGGTGCGCGTGGGGCAGCTGTCGAAGATGATCAAGTTCTTCAAAGCCCAAGGCGTGACGCAGTGCGTGATGGTCGGGCAGATCGCGCCCAAGAACCTCTTCGATCTGCGT
>CAXNNN010000440.1:0-3753 GCA_964203095.1 Verrucomicrobiaceae bacterium
TACA
Organism: Verrucomicrobiaceae bacterium; assembly: GCA_964203095.1. Lineage (GTDB taxonomy): Bacteria > Verrucomicrobiota > Verrucomicrobiia > Verrucomicrobiales > Verrucomicrobiaceae > JAEUHN01. Next base: position 5 of record CAXNNN010000440.1, read on the forward strand.
TGGGCAAGCAACCGCTGGAGTCCATCCGCATCCCTGGGGCGCGGGTGACTCACATCTGGACGGATGATCCTGCGGATGCGCCGAAGGTAGCGGCGGCGAGCTTGATCGAGCATGTCGTGGCGAAACCGGAGGACGTGATCGAGCATGTCGATGCCGTCGTCATCGCGACCGATGATGGCACGGATCATGTGCGCCGCTCCCGGCCTTTCATTGAAGCCGGCTTGCCTGTGTTTATCGACAAACCCATGGCGACCACCGTTGCCGAGCTGCGTCAGTTTGTGCAGTGGCATGGCGAAGGCAAAGTCATGCTCTCCACCAGCGGCATGAGGTATGCGCCGGAGATGCGGGCGGACTTTTCACACCTGGGCGAGCTGCGCTGGGTCACCAGCTTCACCTGCAAGACCTGGGAGCGCTATGGCATTCACGCGCTGGAGGCTGTGGAGCCGCTGCTCGGGCCCGGATTCATCAGCGTGCAGGCGCAGAGCGACACCAGTGGCGATGTCATGCACCTCACACACCGCAGTGGAGTGAAGCTCACCATCGGTGCGATCCACGACGCCTATGGCAGCTTCGGCGCCGTGCATTTGTATGGCACGAAAGATGAACAGGCGCTGAAGCTTACCGACACCTACCACGCCTTTCGCGGGCAGCTGTTGGCCTTCATCGACATGCTGCATACCAGCACGCGGCCGCTGCCATTTGACGAAACCGTCGAGCTAATGGCGGTCATCATCGCGGGCATCCGCAGTCGAGAGCAACGCGGTGCACCCGTCGCCATCGCTGACATCCTGGCCGAAGTGAACCTCGTTGCCCGCTGACCGCTGCACGGGCCTCTTGTCATCAGCATCACTTAGCTGCCCATCCCCATCCAAACGATCCTATTCATGCTTCCTTCCTTCTCTCTCAAAGATCACACCGTGCTGCTCACGGGTGCCGCCGGACTCTTCGGACGCGGCTTAGCGGCAGCGCTTGCGGAAGCAGGTGCCACGCTCATCATTGCCTCGCGCAGTGCCGACAAGCTGCAGGCCGTCGCTGATGAGGAGCAGGCACGCGGCCACCGGGTCTTTGCCGAGACCTTTGATCAAGGCGATGAAGCCTCGATCATCGCGCTTAAGGCACGCCTTGAGGAGCGCTTCGGACCTTTACGCGGTCTGGTGAACAACGCTGTGCTGCGGCCGATGAAAGGCGCGAACGGCACGGTCGAACAGTGGGAGGGCTCGATGCGAGTGAATGCCACGGGCCTGATGCTGATGCATCGCCACTTTGGCAGCTCGATGGCCGAGGCAGAGCGTGGTAGCATCGTGAATATCGGCAGCATTCAAGGCATGATCGGTCCCAGCTACGAGCTGTATGCAGGCACGAACATGGGCGACATGCCGCCGGATTACTTCTTCCACAAAGGCGGCATGTTGAACCTCACACGCTTCTACGCGGCGCTCTACGGCCCGAAAAATGTGCGCGTGAACTGCGTCTCGCCCGGGGGCTTCTTCAACCACCAGCCAGAGCCATTCGTGCAGCGCTTTAACGAGCACACGATGCTCGGCCGCATGGCCAATGAGAGCGATCTGGGCGGTGCCTTGGTCTTCCTTTTGAGCGAAGCCTCGGTTTACATCACAGGCGTGAATCTGCCGGTGGATGGCGGCTACACAGCGAAGTGAATTTGAGCATGGCTGAGGCGATCACGCTTACGGTTTGCCAGCAAGCAGGTCGCGAATGCGGATGCGCCAGCAGGCAGCCGAGCGGTGCCTCATTTGGTGTTCGCCACCGAGAAGGAAGATGAACTCACCGCTTTTGACGAAAGTCGTGCAAACGGCCAATGGCAAGGGCGTGGCCGGACTGTAGCGATCCGTGCGCAGATCGTAGATCCAGGCTTTCGCCACGAAGCCAGTGCTCACGCTGCTGTAGCCTCCGGCGAGGTAGATGCGATGCTCGTCTAGCGATACAGCAGCGACACCACGAATCGCCTCGGGATAATCCGCGAGCGGCGTCCAGGTGTTGGAGGCAGCATCATGCTGAAAAGCCGCCGTGGCATTGTGCGCCTGCTTATTGGCATCCATCCATGCGCCGGTGAAGATATAAAAGCGGCTGCCCATGGCCGCCACGGCAGGAAGGCCGATCGCGTTCGGCACGGCTTGGAGCGCAGCCAGAGGTGTGGTGGCACCGGTGGTCAACGGGATGGCGTCAAGGCGGTTGCTCCCCTTGGTCCAGTCATCGGGATCAGGGGTGCCGCCGAAGACCAGCAAGTGCCCGTCGCGCAACGCACCGCCGCCAAAAACGACGGGTTGCGACAGAGCGCCGAGGCGAGTGAGCTTCAGCGCGTCATCAAGCGCATAGACTTCTCGACGACCTTGCTTACCATCGGCTCCACCGGCGAAGTAAAGGCGCGTGCCATCGCTGACAAAAGCAGCGTAGGCCACGGCATGAGGCAGCGCAGGGCCCAAGGTCCATTGACCCGTCGCAGGGTCGAAGAGCCACACATGACCGAGCCAACGCTTCACACCCGAACGCCAATTCGTGCCGCCCGCGATGACGATCTTGCCATTTACACAACCAGCGGCAAAGCCGGCCGCAGGCTCAGGCAGCGGTGGCAGTGTTTCCCAGCCACTGGCCCGAGCGAAGGTCAGACTGCTCGCGAGCCCGAGGACCGCAAGCGCAAGTCGAGCGAATATAAGGAACCGCTTCGTTAACAACCGCAGCACAGTGCGAACTCGCAAACACAAGCGCACTAACGAGGCTGCATCGGATGTCGAACGCATGAGCAGGAATCAAAGACGACCGATCTGGACTGTCGTGAGACCACCGTCGATGACGATCGTTTCGCCTGTGATATAGCTGGCAGCGGGCGAGCACAAGAAGGCCACCGCACCCGCGCAATCCTGCGGCTGACCGACCTTGCCGAGCAGGATCTTCTTCTCGTAGTTGTCCAGTATGTTCTTTGCACTTGGCTCCATCCACGCCTGCGTCAAGGGCGTGCGAATCAGACCCGGCGCGATGCCATTCACACGAATGCCATGCGGTGCGAGGGACACCGCGAGGGACTTGGTCATCATGACCAGACCACCTTTGCTGATGTCATAGGCCACGCTGTTGCATTCGGCTTGCAGGCCATTGGTGGAGGAGACGATGACGATACTACCACCACCACCGAGCGCGATGCGCTTCTTCGCGAAGGCCTGCGCGAGGAAGAAATTGGCACGAACATTCAACGACATAGTCTTCTCCCATTCGGTCTCGGTCATGTCGAGAAAGGGCTTGTCGAAAAAGCTACCCGCATTGCAGACGAGCAGGTCAAGCGACGGCTGGAGTGCAAAGGCTTGCTCGATGAGTTCTGCGGGCGCGGATGGGTCGCAAAGGTTGCAGGCGACGTATGAGGCCCACGAGGGCTCGGCTTGCAGACCGTGCCGCACGACAGCCGCACCGCTCTCGGTCAAGCCGGCGGCGATGGCGGCACCGATGCCTTGGGATGAGCCGCTGACCAGCGCGGCATGGCCATTAAGAGAGAATGTTTTCATTGGGTAGTTTCAGGTAGTTCAGGGTGTTCGTGGCAGCAATGCGGCGGACGACTGGCTCGCCTGCGGCCTTGAGCGCGATAACCTCGCGCTCATAGGTGCTGATGAGCTTCACGACTTCGCCACTGATCGCCGCCGCATAGCTGTAGAAGGGCGAATCACTGCCCCACATGAACTTGTGTGGATACGCTGCGGCGAGATCGGCGATGACGCGGGCGGGGTCGGTGTAGTCGCTGTCAA
>CAXNNN010000441.1:0-3722 GCA_964203095.1 Verrucomicrobiaceae bacterium
AAGCAAGACTTCGAACTTGACGTGTTCTGCCTGCAAGACTTCGGGGCCACGGAGGCCTCCTTCCGCTTCATCATGGTGGCCTACAATCTGATGAGCCTGTTTAGGCATTTGGGGCTCAAAAGTTACAACCAAGCCACGTTGGCCACACTGCGATCCTATGGCTTTGCAATAGGCGGTTGGGTTAGCCAGGACGCGTGCAAACGGGTGCTTCAACTCTCACTGCCCCGCAAAAAGCGTCCCTGGATGGACGCCATCTTCCGCCAAATCGAAGTTCATCCACCTCCGTTCGCTTACTCTACTGAATTATCCGGGTTGATGGAGCCAGGCTTCATGAACCGACTGACCCTAGCCTCTTCGCCCGCCTATCGACTGCCATCTGCACAGGAACGGTCAGCCAAGACTGGCAGTGCTGACATGCAAACTGGATGACGTTGGGATTCATGGCAGGCGGCAGGCGGCAGGAGCGAGGGAACGGCAGGAAAAAAAGCGAGTTCGACCGGTCGAACCTCCAATAGTTTATCTATTGTAGGGCTGATTCAAGCCCTCCAATTATTCAGATTGCTTAATACTATATTTATTAGAAAGTGAGTCAATCGCGAATCCTGCAAATTCCTTTCGTGGGAGGCATCCCTGGAATTCCGCTGGAGCGTTTGACTTGAAGTAAGATTGTGAAAAGTTTCACAAAGTCTCTCACCCTCATGAAAGCAAGCCCCGAAAGCCCCCCACCCGCGCTCGTTTTTCCGTTCGAGTTGGTGCGTTCCGAGCTGATCGGGATCGAGCAAGCCATCAAGGACCAAGCGAGGTCGTTTGAGCCAGGCATTGAGGGCTATGTCAGCTACGTCTGCAAGTCGTCGGGTAAGCGGATCCGTCCCGCTCTAGCCCTTTTGGTAGGCGGCGCGACGGGAGGCATGACTGATGAACATCGCCGGTTGGGTGTGATCCTCGAACTCGTTCATATCGCCTCCCTCGTGCATGACGACATCATGGACGGGGCCGAGCTGCGCCGAAACATGCCAACAGCAGCGGCCAAGTGGGGCAATTCGCTCAGCGTGCTGCTTGGCGACGTGCTCTTTGCCCATGCGCTGGAACTGGCGAGCGAGTTCGACAGTGCCAGTGTCTCACGCGCGATAGCTCGGGCGTCGCGCGACGTTTGCGCGGGCGAGATCCTGCAAACTCAGCGTCGGCACGATTTGAATCTGTCGGTGCCGGATTACCTCAAGATTATCGAAATGAAAACGGCGGCCCTTTTTGCCGCTGCCACCCACCTGGGCGCGGTGCTGAACCACTGCACGCCGCAGGTGCAGGAAGCGTTGAAAAACTATGGCCTACGCCTCGGCACAGCTTACCAGATTTACGATGACTGTCTCGACCTCGTGGGCGACGAAGCCACGGCTGGCAAGACGCTGCGCACCGATCTGGCCAAGGGCAAGCTGACGCTGCCGGTCCTCTACTTGCTGGAGAAGGCGACGGACGTGCAGAAAACCAAGCTGAACAAGATGTTGCTCAATGGCGAACCGATGGACACCACCATCCTCGCTGGCATCGCCGACTACGAGGGTGCCGTGGAGCGCGCCGTGGACTTCGCCAAGAACATGATCAACGACGCGCGCAACGACTTGATCTGCCTGCCCGCCACACAGGAAAAGACGGCGCTGATCGAGATCACTGCGTATCTCGACAAGCTGCTCGACAAGTGCCGCGCCGTGGTTTGAACTGCGGGCCTTTTGCATGGGCCAGCGCATTCACGACATCCCCGAAGAAGACCGTCCGCGCGAGCGGCTGTTGCGGCAGGGTGCGGCGGCACTGTCCGACGCTGAGCTGCTCGGCATTTTCATCAACACTGGGATGAAGGGTGAGAACGCGGTGCAAATCGGCCAGCGCTTGCTTTCCAGTTTCAACGGCCTGCGCCAGCTCTCACGCCGATCCGCGAAAGAGTTGTCGAAGCAGAAGGGCCTCGGCCCGGCGAAGGCCGCCGTCATGGCCGCCGCGTTCGAACTGGGTCAGCGCGCTGCCCGTGAGGCCGCCAAGGACTTGCCCATGAGCCAGCCCGAGCAGGTGTTCGACTACCTCGGCCTGGAGATGCAAGCCATGCAGCGCGAGGAATTGCACGTCCTCCTGCTCAACACGAGACTCTGCCTGACACACCATGAGCGACTGTATCGCGGCGGCATCGCCGAGACCGTCGCGGTCGCGCGCGATGTGTTTCAGCACACGCTGATGCATTCAGCGTTTGGGTTTCTCGTGGTGCACAACCATCCCTCCGGCGATCCCACGCCCAGCGACGCGGACCGCCGTTTCACCCGCCGCCTGAAAGAAGGCGCAGACCTGCTCAGCGTTCACTTCGTCGATCATGTCATCATCGGCCACCCCTCGCCCGACCGACCCCTGCCCTTCTTTAGCTTCCGCGGCGCCGGCCTCATTCAGTAATCATGATCCATCCCACCGCCATCGTCGACACTCGCGCTGAAATCGACCCCACCGCCAGCATCGGTCCCTATGCCATCATTGAAGGCCCGGTGAAGCTCCGGGCGAATGTCAAAGTTGAGGCCCATGCGCAGGTGCTCGGCAATGCGACGATTGGCGCGGGCACGGTCATTGGACGGGCTGCGATCATTGGGGCCGACCCGCAGGACTTGTCCTTCAAGCCCGAGACCGAGAGCTTCACAATCATTGGGGCAAACAACGTCATCCGCGAGCAGGTCACGATTCATCGCGGGTCGAAGACGGGCAGCGCCACCCGTGTGGGCGAGGGCAACTTCATCATGGCCACCGCGCACTTCGCGCACGATGTGCAGATCGGGAACAAGAACGTCATCGCCAATGCAGCGCTGCTCGCGGGGCATGTGCACGTGGGCAATAATGTCTTCATCGGCGGCGGCTCCGTGTTCCATCAGTTCATCCGCATCGGCGATTTCTGCATGTTCCAGGGCAACAGCTCCTTCAGCAAGGACCTGCCGCCCTACTGCATCGGCAACCTGCTCAACCGCGTGGCCGGCATCAATGTCATCGGGCTACGCCGCGCCGGTTTCACTGCGGCGGATCGGGCGGAGGTGAAGCGCGTGGTGGACCTGCTCTTCCGCTCGGGGCTGAATCGCTCGCAAGCCCTGGAAGCCATCGCCCTGGAAGCCTGGGGCGCGCCTGCGCAGCGTTTCATCGACTTCATCCAAGCTCCGAGCAAGAAGGGCATCGCGCGGATGCATTTGAAGATGGGTGAAGCCGATGGCGAGGAATGAAGCAAGATGAAGCGAGGGCTGCCGTTTCTCACCCCCTCCATGACACGCCTCGTCTTCCTGCTCGTTGCTTTCACGTCGTTCGCGCTTGCTGAAAGCAAGCCCAACATCCTGTTCATCTTCAGCGATGATCATGCGCTGAAAGGCATCGGTGCGTATGGCGGCGAAGGCAATGTGGCGAAGACGCCAAACCTCGACCGCTTGGCGAAGGAAGGCATGCTGTTCCGGCATTGCTTGGTGACGAACTCCATCTGCGGCCCCAGCCGCGCAACGGTGCTGACGGGCAAATACAACCACATCAACGGTTTCCCAGACAACTCGTCCTTCTTCGACAACACGCAGCAGACCTATCCGAAGCTGCTGCAAAAGGCCGGCTACCAGACCTGCGTCATCGGCAAGTGGCATCTCGAAAGCGATCCCACCGGCTTCGATCAGTGGGCCGTGCTCCCTGGCCAGGGCAGCTACTACAACCCCGAGTTCATCACCGCGAAG
>CAXNNN010000442.1:0-3719 GCA_964203095.1 Verrucomicrobiaceae bacterium
CGCTCATGTCGGTGGTGACGGTCGTGGCCATCCTGCTGGCGGTGAGGATGGACTCTCAAGTCGTCGCCGTGCTGGGCATCATCGGCGGCTTCCTCACGCCGCCGCTGTGCTCCACGGGGCAGGATAATCCGGTGGCCCTGTTCAGCTACATCGCGCTGCTAGACATCGGCGTGCTGGTGCTCGCGCAACGCAAGAGCTGGCAATACCTCGCGCCCCTGGCGGTGGCGGGCACGCTGCTGATGCAGTTTGGCTGGGTGTTGAGGTTCGTTGTCTTCGGTCATGCGTATGAGGCGAGTGACAAGGGCTGGATCATCGTGGCCGTGTTCGCGGGGTTTGCTTGGTTGTTCAGCGCTGCCGCTGCCGCGTGCAAGCGTCGTGACCCGAAAGGTCTCGCCGTCGCACTCTCCGCTTTGGCCCTCGCCTTGAGCGCCATGCTCATGGCCTTCCTGCTGCTGGACAATGCGATCAGCACTCCGCCAGTGCGGCTCTACACCTTCGTCCTGCTCATCAATGGCAGCGTGCTCTGGGTGGCTTGGCAGCACCGGGCTTTGCTCTGGGCGCAGACCGTGGTGGGGGCGCTGACCTTTCTGCACATGGCGCTGTGGACGGGGATTCGGTTGAATGCGGACCTGCTGGTCACGGCGCTCGGCGTTTATCTTGTGTTCGGTCTGCTGCATAGCCTGTTTGCCGTTCTGACTCAGCGGCATGCCCTGACCATCGCCCGCGCGGTGTGGATGCCGTTCGCGCTGCTCATCATCGCCATCTTCAATGTGGCGCTGCCTGACCCGGTGTTGGTGTTTGGCTTTGCCGCGCTGCTCAGCGTCCTGCTGTTGATCATGGCCACGCGCTTACAGCAGCCCGTGCTGCCGCTGGCAGCGGTCATCAGCGTGCTAGCAGTCGAGGTCTGCTGGCATGGCGAGCATTTTTCTGGCGATGCTGTCCATCGCGTGCTGTTTTGGTATCTGGGTTTCCTGGCCTTGTTCACCTTGTTCCCGTTCCTCACGCATCGCACCTGGACCGAGAAGAAAATGCCATGGATCGCGGCGTGCGTAGCCAGCATTGGCACCTTCTTGCTCTGGCACGTGACGCTAGTTCGCATCATGCCTGAGGCTGAATCCATGGGGCTGCTGCCAGCGGCCTTCAGCCTCCTGCCGCTGCTCGGCTTGCTTTGGATTCGCAAGCAACACACGCCTGACAATCCTGCGCGCATGACCCAGCTCGCATGGTTCGGCGGCACGGCGCTGCTGTTCCTGACGCTGGTCTTCCCCGTGCAGTTCGGGAAGGAATGGCTGACCCTTGGCTGGGCCTTGGAAGGGGCCGCCCTCTGCTGGTTGTTCCTGCGCGTGCCGCACACCGGCCTGCGCTACACCGCTCTGGGTTTGCTGACCGTGGCCTTTGCTCGGTTGGCGTTGAACCCAGCGGTGCTGACCTACCATGAGCGCTCCGGCGCGCCGGTGATCAATTGGTTCCTCTACACCTACGGCCTGGTCGCCTGCGCCATGTTTGCCGCCGCTTGGTTCCTGAAGCCGCCGCATGACAAGCTGGGCGAGCTGAACCTGCGCGGCCTGTTCTGCGCCTTCGGGGGCGTGCTGCTGTTCTTGCTGATGAACATCGAAATCGCCGATGCCTTCACCGTGCCCGGCGAGCGTTTTGTCACCTTCCAGTTCTATGGCAATCTGGCGCGCGACATGACCTACACCATCGCGTGGAGCCTGTTCGCCTTGGCGCTGCTTGGGCTCGGGTTCTGGACGCGCACCGCCGCCACGCGCTACACCGGCATCGGGTTGCTCGGTGTGGCGTTATTGAAGCTGTTCTTCCATGACCTCGCAGGCATCAGCGGCATCTACCGCATCGGCGCGCTCATGGTGGTGGCGGTCATTGCCTTCGCAGCCTCGTTCCTTTACCAGCGCTTTGCCGAGCGCGCGGAGAAGTGAGGCGTGGTGTGATGGCAAAGGTAGGGCGCTCTGTTCGTCAAGCCGGAGGCTGGAAAGATATTAGCCGGTGGTGGAGCGTAGCGGAACCACCGGACTGACGCACGCAGGTGCCGCGCCCTGAAAGGTGCGCGAGAAAACACCGCCCCATTGTCCCGCCCCTTCAGGGCGCATGGTTATTACCCTCACCAACCGGTGGTTCCGCTCGTCCCGCCGGGCGGGACTCGCTCCACCACCGGCTAATTTCTTCCCAAGCCTCCGGCTTGCCCCCGCAAAAAAGCGGAGCAGCCATCCCGTGCGACAGGCCCCCCTCGCAGGTAGGGCGCGTTGTCCCAACGCGCCGGGCATCGCAGGCCGAGGGGCTTCGATCATGCGGGTCGTTCGGCAGTGTCTTGTGGCCCTGCGGCGGCGGGCTGGGGACACCCCGCCCTACCCTCGGACCACACCAACGAACAAAAAAGCGGAGCAGCCACCCCCGCGGCTGCTCCGCCTGATCTCCAGCTTCACCCGGATTCCCCGTGGCCTGTGAATGCGATCAGACCACGGAAATTTGTGCTTCGGGGCCACTTGGGGCCTCCAGACTGCCGTTCAGCGCTAGGATGCGCACCTTCAGCACCGCCCCGCTCGGCTGGTCCTTGATCAGGTGCTCGCCATCGCCGCCGCTCTTCGCGTATTCGCGCCACGCGGTGTCCACGCCCACGATCTGGATCAGGACCCGGTCGTCGCTGCTGCGCGTGCCGCGCTCCCACTCGGCCAAGACCCGACCGGTGCCCGCCGTGGTCAGCGTCAGAGCGGTCGCAGGCTCGGGTGGACGTGGATTGGCCGGTATGTTCAGGCCAAAGGTCTCCCAGCGGCTGTCATCTGGGGCCAGCGCCCGGTTCAGTTCCACCACCAGCGTGCTCAGGTTCCCGCGCAGGGTGGCGAAGACCGCGCGCTTGGCGATGAGCGCTGCGTCCTGGGCATCGGCAGCCGCATTCGCAGCGGCACGCGCATCGCTCAGTTGCGTGTGCAGGGCTAGCGCGCGGGCAGCGGTCACCTCCGGCGCGGGCGTGCCCGCCGCCTGTTCATAGGCCGGGTGCGCCAGCAGGTAGGGGCGTAGTTGGGCCAGGGCTTGGAGCCGGGCGTCCTGGGTGCTGGGCACGGCGTTGCTGTTGCTCTGGGCGCTGCCGAAGCCCGCCAGTTCCCACTCCGGCGACGGAGCGCTGCCCAGGAAGCGGATCAGGTTCTTGCGCACGTCCGACAGGAAGGTTTTCACCTCGTTGTCTTTGGTGCCGCGTGCCGCCGCCGCATTGGCCAGGGCGAGTTCCTTGTCCTTGTAGATGTAAATCAGCCCTGGCGTCGGGGGCGCGGCGGTCGGGTCGCCTTTTAGCGTCAGCAGCGGGCCGCGCAGGTCGGTCTCGCGGATCAATTTCAGCGGTATGCTGTCCTCCAGGTCAGCACAACCGTCGGCACAGTCCTCTGCCAGGGCGAGGACGGGTTTTTCAGCATCAGGGATGGCGTTATTGCTCATGGTGCGTGGTGTTTTCGTTGGTTTAGCAGGGTTCAGCGGGGCGACGTAACCGGGATCGCCCGGTTCCAGGAGGTAAGAAGGATCTCCCCAGCGCAGGTTCGGATCATCCCAGCGCAGACCGGAGTCCCAGGTCACAGGTTTCATTGCAGAAGCGGCATCAACGGGGTGAAGAGGGGGAAAGGCGGGCAAATCGCGCGAACCGCCGCCGCCGGTCTGCCGAATCTGCCGTCGATTCGCCGTGTCGCTCTGCCGGGGATGCCGAATTTGCCGTCGATTCG
>CAXNNN010000443.1:0-3717 GCA_964203095.1 Verrucomicrobiaceae bacterium
GATTTCACCATGGGAAAACCTGGCAGCCCCGCGTGAAGCTGATGGACAGCCCGCCCCTGCGATCGGTGTCCCTTTCGGACCGGAATGGAACCATGACCCTCGGCCTTGGACGAAGTCTGCTTCGGCTGGCTGATTTCACTCAGTCGCCCGAAATGGTGGCACTCGATGCGAACGTCTTTCGATGGGATCGCATGGCCCCGGACCTCGAAAAGGGCTTCACCGGCATCGATTGGAACAGGAAGACCGGGGACTGGAAACTGGTGAGGCTGGAGTGGTCAGACCAGAAAGGGCGAATCGACTGACTGTGAAACAAACAACCATGAAACATACCCTCACACTCATCACCGCTCTGCTCCTCTCACCTCGCGGGGGCAGTGCTCTAAGCTCCGCCATCACACCTGATGCCCGCGATGAACTCGTTCTCCCGCCCAACTCGACTGATTTTGCCTCCAGGGGCCGCTTTTTGGCCTGAAACGGGGCTTTTTCCTCGGAGAACACCGCCCCCATTTCGCGCGGGGGCCGCGCTGGACGCTGCGGGGGCGGAGTTGCAGCCAGCGGGGGGGGCGGGGGCGGTCGCTGGAGCTTCCCTCCACCCAATGGTAGCGCCCCCATTCGGCGCGGGGGCGGAGATCCTCCGTCCGGGGGCACCGATGCCCGGCACGGGGGCAGCATCCGGCGCTCTGGGGGCGCCCCCATTTCCTGCGCCGACGCCCCCATTTCCTGCGCCGACGCCCCCATTTCGCGCGGCGGATACCCCGCGCCTTGCGGGGCTGCCACCAAAGTGCTCCGTACAGTCCCCTGTGCGGCCCCGACTCTGATCGCACAGAGGCTGTGCGGCCAACATCGGCTACTTCTTGAACCGCGTATCCCCCGCGTTCCCACCACTCATCACATACGCGATCAAGTCGAGCAGTTCGTCTTTGTTCAGCGTGTTGATCAAGCCGGGCGGCATCATGCTAACGGGGTAGTCCTTCTTGCTCTTAATCTCGTCTGGCTTCACGACGGTGAGCTGGCTGGGCTGCATTGGATTGGTCATCACTAGCGTGCTGCCGTTCTCCTCACCCGCTGCGCGACCGATGACCAGGCTGCCGTCCTTCTTTTCGATTTGCAGGCTGCCATACTGGTCGCTGATCACCTTGCTCGGGTCGATGATGTTCTCCAGGAAGTCCCGCATGGTATAGCGATTGGCCGCGCCGCTAATGTCGGGGCCAATGCTGCCGCCATCCTGATTGAAGCGGTGGCAGGTGATGCACATCGTGCTGGTAAACATGGCCTTGCCCTGCTCGTAGTTACGCCCTTTCAAGCCGGTCTCCGTGAGGGCCAGCACCTCGTCCAGTGTCCAGGCCTTGCCCGGGCCTTTCGGGGCCACGTAGTTGGCAATGGTGGGGGCCTCGATCTTGGTGCTGAGCGCATCGAGCGCCACGCGTTCCGGCTCGGGCACGAAGTTCACCAGGGCCTCGGTGCGGGCGTTGTCGATGAACTTCTTGAAGCTGTTGCCGCCCTTCCATGGAGCGGTTGTGGGGAACCAGGCGAAGAACTGCTTCCGCAGCTCGGGCGTCCAGCCAGCCGTGGCTTTGCGCAGGGCGAACACGAGGGCGATCTGCTGCTGATTCGGACGGCTCTGGGCCATCTCCGCCGCTGCCCGCGCATAGCCTTCATTGCGGGCCAGCAATGACTCGCTGGCAATGGCTTCGCCATTGTCCTTGGCCGTCGCCATCAGGGCCAGTGTCTTGGCCACGACTTTAGGTGAATCGAGCGTGACGAGCAGGCCGCACAGCTCACGATCTTCAAAGGTGCGATGCGTGGGGAAGAGCGCATCCAGACGCGCAGCGACCTGCGTGCAGACTTCCGCCGGAGGTTTGCCCATGCGGATGACGCAGAGCTGATACGCACGGATCAAGCTGAGACGTTGAGCCTCACTGAGGGCCGCGTAATCGAACCTCGCCAGCACATCCAAGACGCGCAGCTGCAAGGCCTTGTCACCCAGGCGGCAAAGCGCGACGAGGGCTTCGAGCGAGGCGTTGGTTTCCTTCTCGGCCAGCGCACGATCGGCCCACTGCACGGCGGGCTGACGCTCTATCGCCACGCGGGCTGCCCAGCGAATGTAACGATCCTTGCTCGCCAAGTGCGGCCAAGCTTTGTCGATGGCTTCAGGGCCGGTGCCATGATCGTGCAGCTTCTCCAGCTCGCGGCGTTGCTTCATCTCGGCGGTCAGTTCGCGGGCCGACGCAGGCGCGGTGCTTTCCGTGCCCGTGTAGGTCACGCGATAAAGCGCGCTCTGCGTGCGGCGTCCACCCACGGCGAAATACATCGCGCCATCGGGATGGATGACGACATCGGTCAAAGGCAGCGGCTTGCCGCTGACGAACTCTTCCTTCTCCGCCTTGTAGCTAGCGCCGTCAGGCGTCTGGTGGATGGCATACATGGTCCCATAGGTCCAGTCGTTGACGAAGATCGCGCGCTGATACTTGGTCGGGAACTTCGCCCCTGTGCCTGCGACAACGCCGGTCGGACTGCCAGGGCCGATGTCCACCATCGTAGGCAGGCTGTCGGGGTAATAATTGGGCCACTTGCCATTGCCGGACCGCCAACCGTAATCGGCACCGCTGACACAGTGGTTCACACGCGTTGGGCGATACCATGGCGAGCCGATGTCCCACTCCATGTCCGCGTCATAGGTGAAGAGATCGCCCAGGTCGTTAAAAGCGATGTCGAACTCATTGCGGAAGCCGTAGCAGAACAGCTCGATCTGTTTGCCTTCAGGGTCTGTTTTGCAGATGTAGCCACCGGGCGCGAGGATGCCGCGGGCGTGTCCATTCGCATCCCACATGCGTTCGATGATGTGGTCTTCACTCCACGCCTGGGCCGCACGGCTGAGTTCCATGTTGTCCGGCAGCTTGGTGTGGTTGCCGTTGTTGAAGTAGATGCTCTTGCCATCGGGGCTGAGCACCATGCTGTGGCAGCCGTGCTCGCCACCACCCTGCATCTTGCGCAGCAGTTTGATGGTATCCAGCTCGCCGTCGCCATTGCCATCGGTGATGCGATACAAGCCATGATCGCCCGCGCCCTCGTTCTTCATGAAATAGAGCGAATCAAAGGCCCACAGCAGGCCATGTGCGCCTTCGATTTGCAGAGGCAGCTTCTCCACCCCGGCCTTGGCTCCCTGCACATTCACACGATAAAGACCACCGTATTGATCGCAGGCAATGAGACGGCCCTTCGGATCAACAGTGAGTGCTACCCACGAGCCCTGCTCTTCCTTGGGCACCACGTAAAGCTGCTCAGCGGTGAAGCCTGGCAGCGTGACGATGTCCTTGGCGTCGATGGCGACACCGGGGTTGCCACGTTTCGCGGCCTTGCCATCCAGTGCCCTGCCCCAGGGTCCGCTGCCATAGATGCCCACCGAGATCGCAGGCTTCCAGGCATCACTGCCCGTCTGGCTGGCCTCCCACGAGGTACCGCTTTCCACCACCGTCTCGCCCTTATCGGTCTTCAGCGTGAGCTTCACGATCAAGCCCGCTGCGTTGCCGCTGTTGCCGGCATTCGCCAGCATCTGGTTTTCACCAGGCTTCAGGAACTTGGCCACCTCAGCCTTCGTTGGCACCTGCCAGTCGGGATTTTCCGCGACAGGTTTGCCATTGATTAGCAGCCTCGCGCCATTGTCGCAGGTGAACTCCAGAGCCGCTGACTTCAGCCCGTCAGGCACGGTGAAGGTTT
>CAXNNN010000444.1:0-3708 GCA_964203095.1 Verrucomicrobiaceae bacterium
AATAACGTGGGTAACTTCTAATTCCGAAATGGTTTCTTCGATTAGCCTCTTTCCAAACTCAGCTTTCATGAATGAATCGGCCGTGATCTGCCCAACGTATCCGGCCGGCTGCTGCGGGGTGCCGTCGCCTCTAATCGCGAGGTCGAAGAAGCGCTCCATGAGGGGCACGGAGAGCGAATACCTGCCGTGACAGGATTGGTAGCGCGCACGGTAGAGCTCGCTGAGGGCGCGGTCCTTCACATTGATGTAGGGCGGGTTACCGACGACGGCGTGGTATTGCTGCCCGAGGATGCGGTGCAAGGCCTCGGCGTCCTCGACCTCGTAGTGGTGCTTGAGTTCGTCGTGGAAGGCGGGGTCTTCACTTCCGGGGAGGGCTGGCTGGGTTGCGAATCCGCTTTCAAGATCGCCAAAATATCGGCCATGCAGAAGCGAGTCGCCCACCGCAACATTGATCTCGAAGTCCGGTGTATCGGTCAGACGCTTCACACCGCATGCATGGCAGGCCTCGATGATGAGGCGGAAGCGGGAGATGGCGACGGCGAAGGGGTTCAGGTCCACGCCATGGACAGCGGCGAGGGCCTTCACGGCGGCCTCCCGCGCGGTGGGCACCTCCTTTAACCAAAGGGCGAAGAGCCGGCGGAAGCTGCCGAGCAGGAAGTGCCCGGAGCCGCAGGTGGGATCAATCATGCGCACCGTCTTCAGCCCAAACTCCCGCAACGCCGGGGTGAGTGTGCGGTCCAGGATGAACTCCTCGATGAAGTCAGGGGTCTGGAGCAGGGCGTAGGTCTTGCGGGCAGCCTCGGAGAGGTCCTGATACAGGTCCCCGAGGAAGCGGGTGCGCATCTCGGCATCCGTGAAGTCATGGGTGACCGCACCGGAGGCCGGATCAATCTGCCGCCAGAAGGCGATGAGGCCTTTTAAAGCATCCGCGCTGGGGTGGAGGGCATGGAGGGAGTTGTGCGGCCCCAGCAGCTCCGTGAGGGCCGGATACTGCCGCAAGGCGCTGAAGTGGTGCAGCAGGTAGTCCCGCTCCGAGTGCCCCGGATGCTGCATGAAGTGGTGGGAGAGCGCATCCTGCGCCAGCCGCAGCCGCTCTGGCGGCCCGGAGAGGATGGGATCAGGGATGAGGGCATTGTCCTCCAAGAACCGCACAAACACCGTGGCCAGCACCCAGGCGACGGCAGTCTGGGTGATCTCATTTTCCGCCCAGGCGATGAAGGTGGAGGCGGTGCGTTTGGATTGGAAGGCCTGATCGTATTTCGCCCGCAAAGGCGCGGCGAAGGCGGAGTCGTGCTTGAGCTGGTGATGAAGGTCTTTTTCCAAGGCAGTGACCTGCTTTTTCAGGTCGTCCTTCAGACGGGTGGCGTCGATCATGGTCGGGGAAAGGGGGAATCAGGGCTTGGTGGTGGCCGTGGCGGTGCGGTGGGCATTGTCCAGCCAAGCCTCGGGCAGGGTGATGTGCTGGTGCTCGGAGATGACGGGCACGGGCTGGCCATTGAGCTTCGGCAGGGCGCTCTGGACGACGGCGGGGATCAGCAGCCAGAGGCCGTGCGGGCCGTCCTGGCGGCCAATGTCGTTCCGCAGCTCAGCAAGCATGCCCATGAGACCATAACGGGCGAAGAGGCCGGGATTCACCAGCAGGAGCGTCTGCGTGGGAGAGATGAGGTCCTGCCGTAGCTGCGGGCGGATCATTTCCACGAGGCGGCGGAGGTTCTGATTGTCTTCCGTGCCTTCCGCTGCGGCGTCGGCTAGCAGGACGGTGTCCCAAGGAATCTCATACTGGGCTGCCTGAGCATGAAGGTGGCGGAGGAACAGTGCATCCCCATCCACCCGCTGCACGGGGAAGCGGGCGAGCAGCTCCGACTCGGCACGAGCGAGGCGATCCGGCGGCACGGAGAGCACCAGGAAGGAACCGCGCGTGGCGCAAGAACTGAGTTTTTCCTCCAGCAGCAGCGCGGTGGCGACATCCTCCTGCATGACGGGCATGGGCAGCGAGTCCGTGAGCGTGCGCATCCGGTGCGAACTCTTCTCCGTCATGGTGAACAGGGAATCGAGATCCACCGAGTTCACAAAAGCCCCCTGACCGGATAAAGCCGCGGCCGACCAGCGCAGAGGAACGTCTGCCGTCTTAAACAGAGCTTCCAGGGCACTGCGGTCCGAGGGCAGTGGCTGGGCCTCCGGGAAGCGGGAAGACACGCGCCGGCCAATCTCCGCGATGCTCAGAGGACCGGTCTGGAAGAAGTTGCTGCGGCACAGCAGCAAGGAGCGCGTTGACGGAAGACCGATGGGGTAAAGCTCCAGACGCGCATTTGCACGAGCAAAGGTGGCCAGCGAGGTGGCCAGCGCCACCAGCCGGGTGGCATCGGGCGCGGGACAGTCCTCACGGCCCTCAAGCTGCGGTCGCGACACTTCCTGCAGCACCTCGACCGTGCGGGAACGACTGGGCAGCGTCTCTCCCGACTCCAGAATCAAATCATCCGCCGCCTTCGCAATGCCAAGCGCCCAGTCCGCCAGCGGACGATCCAGCGCGATGAAGATATGCCCGCTCCGGCGCACCTCCAGAAAGCGCGGCTCATCAAGCCCCTTCTCGGTCTCCACCGCAGCACGAACCACGAGTGAAGACATCCGGGTGCGCTCGGGCTCATTGAGTGCGGAACCACGAGCAGAAAGGAGCGCACTGATCAACTCCCGATGCGTCATGACACCGCCCTGATTGCGCAGGATGCGCTCGATCTCATGACGGACGCTGGTGAGCGCGGGCAGCTTCGTCCAACGCTCACGCGCCTTCTCTACCACCTGACCCACACGGGCACGAGTGATGTCGAGTAGCGGGGCGACATCGCTCTGGCTGATCCACTCCGCAGGCGGTGCATTCTCGGGCAGGTTGACGCCGATGAAGCGCTCAAGGATGCCGTGCTCCGGGCTGCCTTTGACACCGGCTTTACGAACGACGATCTGACGGGCGATGAGATCGATGCTCTGTGCATCCGGGGCGACGTCCTTGGGCGAGACTTGATCTTCGACGATGACATCCAGCGAAGCCGCACTGTCCGTCGTGGACCCTGTGGTGGTGGCGGCAAAGTGTCCTCGAAGTGCAAGGACGAGGTCCGCCAGTTCCCGGCGTGTTTTATGCCCGACTCCCGGCATCCGATAGATGCGTGCGAGCGGGTATTGCAGCAGATCATCCACGGTGACGAGACGCAGGCGGTCCACGGCATTGAAGGCACGGGTGCTGAGCCCCAACTGGATGAGCTGCGTATCTTTGGTGGCATGGCCCACGAGATCTGCAGCGACAGGCGCGAGGGCGTCATCGGTAACCGGACGCACTGGCACGACGGGCTCATCGACATGCTGAAACACGTCCGCCCAAGCGGTGCGCATCTGCTCCCAAGTGTCGTATCGCTTGCGGTAGTCCCGGCGCAACGCACGGGCGAAGAAGGAGGCGAGTCTTTCCCGAAGATCGGAAATGAACAGCTCCGGCTGAATCGTGACCTCGACATCGAGCAGGTGCGGCGAGCTGTGACCATCGCCCCACGTTGGCAATGTGCCGGCGGCCATCTCATACAGCGTCATGGCGGCGGCAAAGCGCTCGGCATGCGAGTCCCAGCGCTTGATTTTCCGCAACGGCAAGAAGGGGTCCAGGTAAGGCGGCGTGCCCACACGAATCTCGTCCAGCGAGGCATTGGTGAGCGAGAAATCGAAGAGGAT
>CAXNNN010000445.1:0-3697 GCA_964203095.1 Verrucomicrobiaceae bacterium
AGGGCACCTCTGGAAACCCGTTTTCGACTGCCGTCGCAGTGTCCATGATCGGTAGGGCGCGTTGTCTCAACGCGCCGGATACACGACGGGATTTCGCGTCAGAGTACCGCATCGCCACGTCCCACGCTTCGGCGGCGGCGCTATGGGTACATAGCGCCCTACCAGCGCGGGGCGAAGTCAAGTCCTCTGCGAGAGGAGGTTTCCAGAGGGGCCCATGAGGGAAAAAGGCCAGAAAAGGCCTCTTGCGGCCGAACTTCTCAGTTTTGGGAGTATCGGGACCTCGGAGGGTGAAGTCGCTAGCCCATAACGAAATGGGGAAGGTTTGCGTGGCGGTCGTGTCTGGCAAAGTCTTGCTACCATGCCCCCGCCCGCCGACGCCCCTTCGTCACCCGCTGCCAATAGCTGGTGCTGAGCTTCCTGCAGGAGACGAGGCGAAAGGATTTGGCGACGTGACGAGGGCTCAAATCCGGCCGCGGGCGCGATACACCCACCAGCCGATGACTTCGTGGAACCAGGTGCCGAAGCGATCTAGCTCGCCTGGGCTAGGCAGGAAGAGCCATTCTTCAAGTTGGTCCCGGGTTTGAAACGCGCAGGGCGCGGCGATGGTCTCGATGCCGCTGGATTTTTGAAACACGGCCTGCGCGCGCTTCATGTGTGAGGCGGAGGTGACGAGCAGGATCCGCTGCCAACCATGCGCCTTGGCGAGCGCGGCGACTTTCTCGGCTTCGTCATGCGTGTCATTGCATTTGCCCAGGCTGACGACCTCGGCTGTGCTGAGCTTCCAGTGGGCGATCCACTCCTTGACGGCGTCGGCTTCGGGTTTGTGCTTGGGGCTGCCGCCACCGCCGATGAGCAGGCGCGGGGCCTTGCCACGGCGCAACAGTTCGATGGCGGTGGTGGGCCGGTCGGAGTTCTCTTGCAGGTCCAGGCCAATGATCTCTTGCGCGCTGGGGCGAACACCGCCACCAAGGCAGACAATGGCGTCGCTGGTGGGCAAACGATCCCATTGCCTGACGCTGGCCCGCCACGGGCCTTCGATCTGGCCGAGCAACAGTGTGCCGAATGGTAGGCAGGTGGTGAGGCTGAGAAACCCCCAGAGACCGGCTGTGAGCCGGAAAGTCTGCCACTGCTGGTGACGCCACAGACGCCAACCCAACACCAGCAGTCCAAGCCAGACAAGGCTCAGGGGCTGGAGCAGGTTGGACGCTTCTTTGAGGACCGCGATCATGCGGAGAGTTGAGAGCACTTGGTGAAGCGCTGAGAGCCAGCGAGGACAATGCCTGCCCCTCAGCTCTCAGCTAACCAGGCTCAACTGCTGCCTTGCTATGCCTTCAGACCTTCCTGGCGGAGGAAATTCTCCACCCAGGCGATGTCGTAGTTGCCGGACTGGAAGTCGCTGGTGGTGATGATCTTGCTCTGCAGCGGGATGGTGGTCTTGATGCCTTCGATCATGAACTCGCCCAGGGCGCGTCTCATGCGCTTGATGGCGATGTCGCGTGTGGACCCGGTGATGATCAGCTTGGCGATCATCGAGTCATAATGTGGTGGCACTTCGTAGCCAGAGTAAACGTGAGTGTCCACGCGCACGCCGCGACCGCCGGACGGATACCACAGATTGATACGCCCGGGGCTCGGGGTGAAGTTACGGAACGGGTCCTCGGCGTTGATGCGGCACTCGATGGCGTGGCCGCGCGGGGTCGCATTGCGCACGTGGTGGCTGAGCTCCCAGCCAGCGGCGATCTGGATCTGCTCCTTGATCAGGTCGCAGCCGTACACTTCTTCGGTGATGGGATGCTCCACCTGAATGCGGGTGTTCATTTCCATGAAGTAGAAGTTCTTGCCGTCGTTATCGACGAGATACTCAATGGTGCCGCAGTTCTCGTAGCCGATCTCTTTGCAGAGCTTCACGCTGGCGTCGCCCATGCGCTGGCGCATTTCGTCGCTGATCTTGGGGGACGGGCACTCCTCAATGATCTTCTGATTGCGGCGCTGCATGGAGCAATCGCGCTCGCCGAGATGGACGACGTTGCCCTTGCTGTCGGCGACCATTTGGAACTCGATGTGGTGGGGCTTCTCCACCAGCTTTTCCATGTAAACACCGCCGTCGCCGAAGCACTTCAGCGCTTCCTGGCTGGCCTGCTGATACATGCTGCGCAGCGTGGCCTCGTTGAGCACGGGGCGCATTCCACGACCACCACCACCAGCGGTGGCCTTGATCATGATCGGGTAGCCCAGCTTGCGCGCGACCTCAAAGGCTTCCTCTTCTGTCTCGACGATGCCGTCGGAGCCAGGGGTGATCGGCACGCCAAACTTAATCGCGGTGGCGCGGGCCGTGTTCTTGTCGCCCATCATGGCGATCACTTCCGGCGAGGGGCCGATGAACTTGATTTTGCACTCGCGGCAGATTTGCGCAAACTCGGCCTTCTCACTGAGGAAGCCGTAGCCAGGATGGATGGCGTCGACATTCGCGATCTCGGCTGCAGCGATGATGCGCGGGATCTTCAGGTAGCTCTCGGTGCTCGATGCAGGGCCAATGCAGATGGCTTCATCCGCGAGGTGAACGTGCATGGAATCGACATCCGCTTCGGAGTAAACGGCGACCGTTTTGACATCCAGCTCCTTGCAAGCACGGATGATGCGGAGGGCGATTTCGCCACGGTTGGCGACGAGGACTTTTTTGAACATGGAGGGAAGTGAAATGGGATGAGTAAAAAGTGAAAAGGGCGGGAGGCGGTGGACAGAGCGATCTTCAGGGAATCATCCCTTCTCACTTTTCACTGACCCTTTTCACTCCAGCGCTACTTCAATTCAAACAGCGGCTGGCCGTATTGCACGGGCTTGCCGTCTTCGACGAGGATGCGGGCGATGACGCCGCTGGTCTCGGCTTTGATCTCGTTCATGACCTTCATGGCCTCAATGATGCAGACCGTGGTGTTGGCATCGACGGCGTCGCCGATGTTGATGAAGGACTTTTCGCCAGGGGCGGAGGACCGGTAGAAGGTGCCAACCATCGGGGAATTGATCGTTGGGCCGACGGCGGCAGGTGCGGCAGTCGCAGCCGCAACGGGTGCGGCGGCTACTGGAGTAGGCGCAGGGGCGGCGGCAGCAGGAGCCCCGCCACCATAGATCACCTGAGGGGGCTGTGGCGCGGGCAGTTTGCCCAGGAGGTCCTTGAGAGCGTCCAGATCATGCCCACGGCGGAGCTGTATGCTGGCGTCTTGGCGTTCGAGCTGGAAGAACGTGATGTCGTTCTTGGCCATCAGATCCACGATCTGGGTGATCTCTTGGAGGTCCAGGTTCGCGGTCTGCTTGTCGGGAGAGGGATTCTTGTCAGCCATGCAGTTGAATCGTGAAACGGGATGGGGGCGATGGCAAGGGCGGAGTTAGGGGAGGGAGAGCCTTCGGGAATGACAAATGACAGAATGACCAATGACGAGGGAACGCCAAAGTGCGCCAGAAGTGCGAAGGGATTGCGCCCTGCTCCCAGCTTTCGTCATTCCGTCTTTGGTCATTTTCTAGGGCACCGGCTCGCCCGAACCCGTGTAGAACCAGCCTTTCACACGGCCAGAGGCAACGACGCACTGCACCTCGGCGGGCTGCTTGCCGAAGACGGTATCGACATCGACTTGCACCTTGATACTCCAGGCGGGGCGGCCTTCAAACGTGGTGGTTTCAGGGGTGCCCCACTGGTGAATAT
>CAXNNN010000446.1:0-3692 GCA_964203095.1 Verrucomicrobiaceae bacterium
AGCGGATGCATGAACATGGTGCGCGGCAGGCTGCCGATGGTGTCAGGCGTGCCCGACATGCTGCAATTCCCAATCGTCGGCAGCTTACGCAACTGATTGGGGAAGCCTTTATCGCGTGCTTCCTTGACCTCGTCGGGCGAGGGCAACACCCGGTTGAGGCGTTTGTAAATATCGGGCAGCGGTGAGTGGTCGCCATCGCGATTCTCATACTGCAAGGCCGAGAATCCAGCCGCCGTCTCCTCTGTGGCCCACTGGTTCAGTGAGCGGCCCACAGCGTCGTCTCGCGTTGTGATCGTCTCGGCGCGAAGCAAAGCCGAAGCGAGCGGGAGGATGGCGAGAAATCGAAGCACGGGGCGAGGGAGGTGATGAGTTCTGGTTGTTCGGTTTTGGTCAGAGAAGTTGTTGGCTAGTGTCCTGCAAGCTGGTGAACAAAACAACCACGAACCAAGGCACTCGAGGCTCCTTACTTCGTTTCAAAGCGCTTCCGCAACTCACCGAAATAGCGTCGCACTTGCTCGCGGCGTTGGGGTGGCAGAGCGGCGTCATCCAGCGCGGCTTCTTGCTCATTGATGAAGTCCACGCTGGTCTCCTGGGCTGTCCGAGCAGCGGACTCTTGCTTGATGCCACCGTCGATGCTACGGGTGCTGCTCGCTCCTTCATTGCCTGACTTGGCATTGACCACGGAGGAGCCGTCGGCCTTGGTCTGAGCTGTTTTGCCCGCGTCTAGTTTGGCCTTACCCGTGCCGGGGCTCGGGCCACCGGGGCCTGCCATCGTCGTGGCATTGCTCGGATCCTGAGGCAGGTTAGGAGCCATAATCATTGCCGAAGGCTGCTGGTCAGCCTTGGCTCCTGGGATTGGTGCGAACAACATCGGCCGATTCTGATTCCCCTGCCCCTGCTGGCCTTGCTGTCCATTTTGGGGCTGCCCCTGGGCCACGCTCATCTGCTGTTGTTGACCTGTGCCAGTGCCTTGCTGCGGTTGTTGCATCATCATTTGCTGCGGCTGGCTCTGCTGGTTCAAACCGGGTGGTTGCAGCGCTTGCTGGGCCTGGCTGTTCTGGCCTTGCATCTGCGCGCCTTGCTGAGCTTGAGCTTGTTCACCAGCGCTTTGCATGGGCTTCATACCGCCGCCTTGTTGACCCGCGATGCGGCTGCCGGCATCGCGGAGTTGCTGCGCGAGTTTTTCCAGTTCCTTGCGTGTCTGCTCGCGCTGCGCTTGGTCGCGCATCTTGTCCGCGAGCTTTTCAAACTCCGATGCCGCAGCTGGCACGTTGGTCTTGGCCAGTTCATCACCCGCTGCCAGCACATGCGTGCCGACCGAGCGCTGACGATCATCAGGCACAGCAACTTTTTGCACTTCCTTTAAAGTATCATTGAGCCGGTCGCGGGCTTCGATGGGCAGTTGCGGTTGCTTTAAATGCGCAGCCAAATCTTGCGCAGCCTTCCCTGTCTGCGTGGCATTCTTGTTCGCTGCCGCATCACCAAGATCAGCGGTATCCGCATGCTTTCGCAGCTCAGCGATCATCGCATCGGAGGCCCAGGCATCTTTGTCATCGCCCAGACGCTGCGCCAGCTTCTCAGCATCGCGGGCACGCTTTTCCAAATCACTGAGCAACTCGCGCGCCGTGCCCGCACCGCCTTTTTCCAGATCCTCGGCACTGCCCTTCACATCCTGCTTCAACTTGTCCAAGGCCTTGGCTTCTTCATCGGTCAGGCCTTCCATCTTTTTCTTTTGCCAATCATTCTGCGCCAGTTGCTGAGCCTCATGTGCGGCAGCTTGCTTCATGGCTTCATCCAAGGCCATGTCACCCACGGGCAGCGGTCGAAAGGTGGAAGCTGCCATACCGATCAATGCCAGCACAGGAGCTACCCACAGCCAGCGGTGCAGCGGCAGGGGCAGGTCCGTTGCAAGTTGTTGCGTGGCAGCGCCAAGATGCGCAGCCTGAGCTTCGAGATGGCGCTGCTGAAGCACAGTCTTCTGCGGCAACTGTTCGAACCACCATGCGGCAGCGAAGGCCTCGCTGCGATTCTGTGTTTGGTCCCAGAGTGCCAGCGCCTCATACTTGCCAGGCTTGCGGCGAAAACCCCAAAACGCAGTGCCACCGAGCCACGCGATCAAGGCCAGCCAAGGAAGCCAAGCCCCCACCTCGGTGAACCGACGCAGCACCGCGACCACCATAAACACTGCGCCCGCAGGCCATAAGGTCAGTGCCAAAAGCCCGAGCCAGCGACGCAGCAACACCCGTGTCTGCACGCGGGCGGCGATGGGGTCAAAGCTGAGGGCTTCGGTGGTCATGCGGCGGTAGACTACCGTTACGACTGGAAAGGTCGAATCCTTTGAAACTCGAATCCCGAGCTGCGAAACAAATGCACTCGCTCTCGCGCGCGGCCTGTGGCAAAACTGGCGGTATGTCTCTGCAACTTCCCCATCGCCCGCGTCGCAATCGCAAGTCTGCCGGCATCCGTGATCTGGTGCGCGAGACGGAGCTGACCCCGGGGCACTTGATTTATCCTCTATTCATCCAAGAAGGCCGCAAGAATGACAACATCGCCTCCATGCCAGGCTGCAAGCGCTGGTGTCTAGACAGCCTGGTCAAAGAAGCAGGCGAAGCTCATGCCCTGGGCATTCCAGCGGTGGTGCTGTTCCCAAAGATCGCCGACAAGCTGAAGTCATCGAGCGCCGAGGAATGCTACAACCCTGCGGGACTGGTGCCGCGCGCGATTCAGGCGCTGAAGCAATCCTTCCCCTCACTGACGGTCATCACGGATGTGGCGCTGGATCCTTACAACAGCGACGGGCATGATGGTCTAGTGGCTGCCGATGGCCGCATCGTTAACGATGACACGGTGGATGTGCTGTGCCGTCAAGCGCTCTGCCATGCCGAAGCCGGGGCCGACATCGTGGCTCCGAGTGATATGATGGATGGCCGTGTCTATGCGATTCGCGAGACCTTGGATGACGAAAATTTTCAGGATGTGTCGATCATGAGCTACACGGCCAAGTATGCCAGCGCCTACTATGGGCCCTTCCGTGGTGCCTTGGACTCAGCGCCCAAGGCGGGCGACAAGAAGACCTACCAGATGGACCCAGCGAATGCCCGCGAAGCGCTGCGCGAGGCGGCCCTGGATGAGTCGGAAGGCGCTGATATTTTGATGGTCAAGCCTGCCGGTCCCTATCTCGACATCATTTGTCAACTGCGTGCACACACGGCCCTGCCCATCGCTGCCTATCAGGTGAGCGGTGAGTTTTTGATGATCAAGTCCGCGTCTGCTGCGGGCTGGCTGGACGAGGCCAAGGTGGTTCAGGAGTCGCTGATTGGCATCCGCCGAGCCGGTGCGGATATGATTCTGACCTACTTTGCCAAGGATGTGGCGAATCGGCTCGCCTAGCTGGAAAGAAATCCCAGGGCTGAACAGTTGTTTTGAGATTCCCGGTTTGTTCCCTCACTCTCGTTTTTTTATGAAGTCGTCCCTCGTTGTCATTCTTGCTCTCACATCACTCGCCACCGCCGCAGACTGGTCGCGCTTCCGTGGTCCCAATGGCACGGGCGTGGCCGAAACGACGGGCTTGCCTGCGACGTTCGATGAAGCATCGACTATGTGGAAGGTCGAGCTTGGCAAGGGGTGGTCGTCGCCGGTGCTCTGGAAAGACATGGTTGTGGTCACTGCGGAAACTTCCCCTGGCAAGCACG
>CAXNNN010000447.1:0-3671 GCA_964203095.1 Verrucomicrobiaceae bacterium
CGCAGCCGAGATTGACCAAGCGACCTTCGGCGAGCATGAAGATGCTGTTGCCTTTCGGGAAGGTGTATTTGTCCACCTGGGGCTTGATGTTGAGGCGCTTCACGTCCGTGCGGGCGTTGAGCTTGTCGACTTGGATCTCGTTGTCGAAGTGGCCGATGTTGCAAACGATAGCTTGGTCCTTCATGAGTTCCATGTGCTCAAGGGTGATGATGTCCTTGTTGCCGGTGGTGGTGACGTAGATGTCGCCGTAGCCGAGGGTGTCTTCGATCGGCATGACGCGATGACCTTCCATGGCGGCCTGAAGGGCACACACAGGATCGATTTCGGTGACGATGACCTGAGCACCCATGCCGCGGAGTGCGGCAGCGCAACCCTTGCCCACGTCGCCATAACCGCAGACGACACCGACCTTGCCAGCGATCATGACGTCGGTGGCGCGCTTGATACCGTCCAGGAGGGATTCGCGGCAGCCGTAGAGGTTGTCGAACTTCGACTTGGTAACGCTGTCGTTGACGTTGATGGCGGGGAACAGGAGCTTGCCTGCCTTGGCCATTTCATAGAGGCGATGCACGCCAGTGGTGGTCTCTTCGGAGACGCCCTTGAGGTCCTTGACGATGGTGTGGAAGATGCCGGGCTGGTCCTTGGCGATCTGCTTGAGCAGGTCCTTGATGACCTTCACTTCGTGATTGTCGGACGGGGTCTCGACCCACTTGTCGCCGTTTTCCATTTCGTAGCCCTTGTGGATGAGAAGGGTGACGTCGCCACCATCATCGACGATGAGTTGTGGTCCGAGTTCACCTGGGAAGATGATGGCCTTCCAGGTGCACCACCAGTATTCTTCCAGGGTCTCGCCTTTCCATGCGAAGACGGGTGTGCCGGTAGCCGCAATGCCTGCGGCGGCGTGGTCCTGGGTGGAGAAGATGTTGCACGAAGCCCAGCGCACGTCGGCACCGAGTTCCTTCAGCGTCTCGATGAGCACGCCGGTCTGAATAGTCATGTGCAGGGAGCCGGTGATGCGGACGCCTGCGAGGGGCTTGCTAGGGCCGTATTTTTCGCGCGTGGCCATCAGGCCGGGCATTTCGCTTTCCGCAATGTCGAGTTCCTTACGGCCGAAGTCGGCGAGGGCGATGTCTTTAACTTTGTAGTCGCTCATGGTGTGGTTTAGTTAGATACAAATCAACGTATCAGGATGCGTTGATATGTGTCTACACACAGGTTTCTGTCAAGGGCGGCCTCATTGAGGAGTTGAGTAGGGGTCAAGGTCGGGTTTAGCATGGCCCCATGTCCCGCCGCCCCATCCGTGAGCAAGTGCCGCAGCACGAGAATGCCTCGTTTGATTGCGAGGTGATCTGCGGGCCGGACTACGATTCCCGCTGGCACTTTCACCCCGAAGTGCAGATCACACTGGCGCTCAAGAGTGCTGGCTATCGCATTGTCGGGGACAACATCTCACCACTGCAGGACGGCGACTGCGTGCTGGTCGGTGCCGATGTGCCGCATGTCTGGCACCAAGACACGGTGAACAAGCCCGATGCAGTGCAGGCAATCGTAGTCCGGTTCCGTGAGGACATGCCATGGCTGGCACAGCCTGAGATGAATGAGGTGCGCCGATTGCTTCAGCGCGCCCGGCGCGGTCTGGTGATCAGCGGCAAGACCCGCACGGAGGCGACCGTTCGCCTGGAGAAGCTAAGCGAGGCCACGGGGCTGGGACGAATGATCGAACTGCTCTGCGTTCTGCACTTACTCTCGCAATCCAACGAGGTGAAGCCCTTGGCCAGTGCCAGCTTTCGTCCTGCCTTGGATGACACGGACCAGGAGCGTATGGGCCGCATCTTGCGCTTCATTCAGGATCGACTCGAAGATGAAATCGCCCGTGACGACTTGGCCCGTGTGGCGGCGCTGAGCCCTGGGGCGTTTAGCCGCTACTTCAAGAGCAGGACTGGCAAAACGCTACCCGAATACGTGAACGAACTGCGTATTGGCCGGGCGTGCCGGATGCTGGCAGAAACCGACGCGTCAGTGACGGATGTCGCTTTTGACTGCGGCTTCCGGAACTTGGCCAACTTCAACCGCTGGTTCCTGAAGCTGACGCACTTAGTGCCGCGTGCCTACCGCCAGAAAGTCCTGCAAGCGGGGCGATAAACTTCTGCGCCACAGGGCAAATATTTTTCTCGCACTGCGGATTTCTTTTCTGTCTAATCCGTCGGTTAGCGCATCCCGTTTGATGCGCTGGCATTCATAACATCATAACAAAAGCAAACGCACTCATACCTATGAAAACTCGTTCCATTCAAGGGTCACGCTCCTTCAAGGGCTTCACCCTGATCGAACTGCTGGTGGTGATCACGATCATCGCCATTCTCGCCGGCTTGGCAGTGCCCGCCTTCAACGGCGTGCAAGAACGCGCTCGCATGCTCCAAGGCAGCAACAACTGCCGCCAGATCATGATCGCGCTCAAGTCCTATGCTGGTGACAACAACGGCAACTACCCTGACGCAGACAAGAACAATCCACCGCAGACCTCCAACGACGCCTTCCGCTTGCTGATCAAGCGCTCGCTGCTGGAAGACGAGCGCGTGTTCGGTTCCCCTGCCAGCCCGTTCACGGGTGACAACAACATCGGTGAAGCCCCCGACTACCAGGAAGCCCTGGAAGCTGGCGAAAACCATTGGGTGATGACGAAAGGCCTGACGGACTCCGCGTCCGGCAATGCGCCGTTCATCTTCGAAAACCCAGTCGGTGAAGGCTGGCCTCCGATGTGGAACTGCGACGCCGCAGGTCAACCCAAGGAAGGTCGCGCCTGGAAGGGTGGAAAGATCCTGATCGGTCGTAACGACGGCAGCGTGAACCCAGAGCGTCTGGAATCCGCCAAGGGCGACAACGTGCCCCTGGAGCCGAACGCCAATGGCAAGGACCTCTTCACCAACTTCTCCGAAGAAGGTGAGTTCCTGGACATTCAGCGCTAGTCTGAGACCCATTTGTTAGCCAATCAACGCCGCAGAGGTTCACCCTCTGCGGCGTTTTTATTGGTGCTGCAGGAGTGAATCCACTTGCCGACAGCGTAGTAGACCTTCGCCATGATCACCCGCCGCCGCTTCCTTGCACAGACATCCGTCGCTGCCTCCGCCCTGGGCTTTCCCGCCATCGTCAGTTGCCAGTCGCCAAACAAGAAGATCAACCTCGCCTTCATCGGCACTGGTGGGCGCGGCGGATCCAACTTGAAGGAGCTGACCAAGGATGCCGCCGCCAACGTGGTCGCCCTTTGCGACGTGAACGAGCAGAACCTCTACCGAACAGCTGAACAATTTTCTGGCGCAGCCAAGTTCAAGGACTACCGCCGCCTCTACGATGAGCAGAAGGACATTGATGCCGTGGTCGTCTCTACCACCGAGCACACCCACGCCTTCGCCGTGCTGCCTGCCCTGCGCATGAAGAAGCCGGTGTATTGTGAGAAGCCGCTGACGCACAATGTCCACGAAGCAGCACTAATCATGGAGGCAACCCAGGCCGCAGGTGTTCCCACGCAAATGGGCACGCAGATCCATGGGCTGCCGAACTACCGCCGGGTAGTCGAATTGATCCAGACGGGTGCCATCGGCAAAGTGACCGAGTGCCACGTCTGCGTCTCCCGCGCCTGGGGCTTGCAAAGCCAAGAGGACGCCGAAAAGAAC
>CAXNNN010000448.1:0-3655 GCA_964203095.1 Verrucomicrobiaceae bacterium
AACGAGGGACGCAACGGCGAAACCTACGCCAACATCGGCCTCATCCGCCCTGACAAGAGCGGCGCTGGCTTGAAGCCTTCTGGCAAGTACATCCGCGTCAAGGACCGCCAGGACAAAGACGCCTCCTACAACCCCGTTTCCCAGCCTGCGTCTCAAGATACGCAGCCTGCGGATGACTGGCGCTTCACCAAAGTCCACGTCGGTAAGCATCAGGGTCTCGAACTCTGCGAGCTGGATCAGGCGGCGGTGTGTGGCCTCTACGAGAACCGGCTGCCCATTGCCAAGGCGCTGGTCAAACCGCTCAAAGCCGACCGCGACCTGATGGCTGCGGTGGAGAAGGCCGCTGTGGAGTTCGGGCTCACCAAGCCTGCCGCTCCTGAGTCGGATGACATCGCCTACTGAGCCCAAAACTCGAACCCTTCTTCATCACCATGATTCTCATTCAACGCGAATCCGCATCCCACTGGTATCTGCCCGACGGCACGCCCTATCACGACGTGCCTCGGGCCGATGGCAACGGCACTCGCTCCGTCACGCTGCGCGATGCCCGCAAGGTGAACGCCATGCCCAGTGTCACCAACATCCTCAGCGTGTTGTCCAAACCAGGTCTGGATGCCTGGAAGCAGGAGCAGGCCATCATGGCGGCTCTGACGCTGCCCAAACGCGACGACGAATCCCTCGACGCCTTTGCACGTCGCGTTGTCACCGACATGAGCGAGCAAGTGCGCAGCGCTGCCGATCTGGGCAGCGCGGTGCACGCCGCTATCGAGGTCTATCTGCAAACCGGTGAACCGCCCGAGAACCCCGACATCCTGCGCCTGTTCCAGCCCGTGAAACTCTGGATCGACGAACACATCGAGCGCATCGGCTTGGTCGAAACCGTGGCCGTGCATTCAGACTTTGGCTATGCCGGTCGCATCGACCTCGTGGCTAAGCTCAAGAGCACCGGCACCTGGGCCGTCATCGACTTCAAGACGCAGAAGATGAAGCCGGACAAGAAGGGCGTGTTCCAGGCCGCCTTCTATGAAACCTGGCCGCTGCAGTTGATGGCGTATTTCAAGGCGCTCGATCATGCCGGTGAATGCAGCCGCAAGCTGGAGGACATCGCTTCAGTGGTGATCAACTCCGTCGAACCCACACCGGTGCAGGTGAAGGTCTGGCCGCGTGAGGAGCACGAGCCCTGCTGGCAGGCATTCAACAATGCCCGCGAGTTGTGGTGCTTCACCAAGGGCTATCGTCCGGCAGCAACCGCCGCCTTGGCGGCCTGATGAACCAACCCGCAGCCATTCAAGATCACCATGAATCTCACTCATACGCACTCTGCGGACTATCAGCACCGACTACGATTCCCTTTGGAACCCATGTTCTGTCGGCAGCCCAAACTTCGGTCTCCACTAAAGCAAGCCCTCTGGTTCGCACTGGGCGTGGCGGTTGGCTGGATCACCCACACCCTCCTCAGCGCATGAGCACCGATCCCGCTATCCTCCTGCGTCGGGCCATTGAGTCCGGTGAGAACGTCTTTCTCACCGGCATGGCTGGCACCGGCAAAAGCACTTTGTTGCGCAACCAACTGGAGGACGCCGATGACGACGTGGCCATCACCGCCTCTACCGGCATCGCTGCGCTCAATGTGGGTGGCAGCACGCTGCATCGCTGGAGTGGCATGATGCTGGGCCCCAAGCGCGGCGACGATCAACATGAGTATCTGCGCGAGCTGATGCGCGACAAGCGGAAGTCAGTGCGGGCAGGCATGGACCGCATCCGTTATTGTCGCACGTTGGTGCTGGATGAGGTGTCGATGCTTTCGGGCGTCACGCTGGAGTTCTTCGATTTGCTCTGTCGCACGGTGCGACGTGATCAGTCGCCGTTCGGTGGCATCCAGATCATCGCCACCGGGGACTTCTGCCTGAAGCTGGGCACGGAGATTGTGATGGCCGATGGGTCACTCAGAGCGGTCGAATCCGTGCAGCCGGGCGATCAAGTGATGGGACCCGACTCCAAGCCGCGGAACGTGATTCGGTGTTTCAGCGGCGATGCTCCCCTTTACCGTGTGGAGCAGACCAATGGCGATTCCTACACCGTCACAGGCAACCATCTGCTGGCGCTGCGACGTCGGGGTAATTCCGGACGCTATCCCTCGCTTCAAGTGGACATCACCGTACGCGCAGCGGATATGCCTTCGAAGAATACCAAGTTTCTGGAATGTTTTGGCGGCTACAAAGCGGGGGTGGTTCAACTCCCTGAGCGGAGACTTGAGCTTGAGCCGTATTTTCTTGGCATCTGGCTTGGCGATGGTGAAACCTGCGCCGCGCGGATCACCTCACCCGATCCAGAAGTCATCGAATACTGCCACCGCTACGCCGCCAGAGTAGGAGCACGCTGTGGCTTGCGCCGGGAGAGATGCAACACCCCTGCACTTCGTATTTCACTCAGCAACGGCAAGGGGCAGATCAATCCAGTTCGCACCCTTCTGATCAAATATGGCGTGCTGGGCAACAAGCACATCCCAAATGATTTTCTGCTCAACTCGGAAGCCAACAGGCTTGAACTCCTCGCGGGGCTTCTCGACAGCGATGGCTGCTGGTCGGGCAACCGTTTCACCTATTGCACGGTGCTTGATGGCCTCGCCCGACAGGTTAAACAAATGGCCGATCATCTTGGTTTCAGGACATCACTGCATAGGAACAGCAGCGATCAAGCGTGGAACATCAGCATTGGCGGTGACACCTGGCGCATCCCAACCCGAGTCACCCGCAAGCAGTCGCACCCGCGCAGCTTGGGACGGTCACGCTTGAATTCTACCCTGCAGGTCAGAGCCGCTGGTGTGGGAGAGTTCGCCGGGTTTGAAACCGACGGCGATCACCTTTTTCTGCTGGCTGACGGCACAGTGACTCACAACTGCCAACTCCCTCCGGTGCGCACCAACCCAAGTGAGCCTTATGACTGGCCGTTCCTGACCGAGGCATGGCAACGCGCGCATTTCACACTCATCCATCTCACCAAGGTCCATCGACAAGAGGAGCCGGAGTTTCTGTCGGCTCTCGCTGAGTTCCGCCAGGGGCGGCTCGATCCATCCAGTGCCAGGCTGCTCTCCAGTCGTGTGGTTCAGTTTCCGCACGCTGACACGCCACGCTTGTTCACGCACAACACGCAGGTGGACAAATGGAACGCTTACCGGCTCTCCTGCATCGAGCAAGCCGAGACGGTCTATCATGCCCGGACCGAGGGACGAGAGCATGAGGTGCAGTTCCTGCGCAACAACCTGCTCACACCCGAGCAACTGGTGCTCAAGCCGGGTGCCAAGGTGATGTTCACCATCAATCGTCCCGATCACGGCTTTGTGAACGGCCAGACCGGCACCGTCGTCGAGTGCTCATCGCGCCGAGTCGTGGTCGAGAGCGAGGGCTCGCCGATCACGGTGGAGCCGTATGAATGGCGCTTCGATGCCCGCGACAAGTTCAGCGCCACCTTCACGCAGATCCCGTTGCGTCTTGCCTGGTCGCTGACCATCCATAAAGCCCAGGGCCTTACCCTCGACTCCGCCTTCATCGACGTGCGCGCCGCACGCGAACCCGGCCAGGCCTACGTGGCAATGTCGCGAGTGCGCACGCTGGCAGGCTTGAACCTGAAGGCCTGGTTCACCGGCGTGTTCGTG
>CAXNNN010000449.1:0-3648 GCA_964203095.1 Verrucomicrobiaceae bacterium
ATCGTGGCCACCGGCATCAATGACGCGATTGCTAAAAAGCTAAACTCCAAAGGCAAAAGCTCGAAAAACTCCATCGCCGAGGGCATCATCAATAACCTGCGCAAGACGATCATCCGCGAGCAGCTAACGGACCCAAAGTATTACGCGGAAATGTCGAAGGGGATGTCCGCTGATTCGTTAAAACCACCACGCGGATGATTGGACGATTTTCGTTTGGTTTTGTGCTGATGCAAGACGCTTGCGCCGCGAAACAGGTTCTGCTGTGCAGGTGGAGCGAGGGGGCGTAGCCCCGAGCGGAGCCGGAACGCAAGAACCTGTTTCGCGTGCGCCGAAGGTCCCTTCCCCTTCATTGCTAAGCGCTTCCATCAAGCGGTTCATTTACTCGTGTCCAGGCACTCATTGGAACCCTTGTTGCGCCCACAACAGGCCACTTGCCAGCCAGCGAAGGGCCGGTGGCTTCAAGCGAGGAGTCGAGCAGGTGGATCATGCGGAGGGTCAAGGAAGGGAGCGGGCGACTAGGGGCAACCGGAGATCGCGCCCGAATCAGACGCTTGCGCCAGTTCAACGCCTGAGGCAAATGATTCAGTGTATGCGACTGCCTGCTGAACAAAGCCAACCGGCGTCGCGCTTCGCCGCTTATCTGAAGGCGGAGGCCGACACGGGCATCAAGCACGAATACCGCGACGGCCACATCGTTGCGATGGCCGGGGGTTCACCCGCGCACAGTGCGGTTGCCGCTACAATCCTTGGTGAACTGCATGCCCAGTTGAAAAGCAGCCCTTGTCAGCCCCACGGCTCGGATTTCCGAGTCCGCTATGGAGAACGCACCTTTTACCCAGATGTGCTCGTGGTCAGCCCACCACCGCAGCTGGATCCCGAACTGCCGCACACCCTGCTGAATCCGCGCGTGATTGTGGAAGTGCTGTCACCGGGCACGGAGACTCATGATCGGGGCTATAAGTGGTTCCACTACCAGCAGATCCCCGAGTTGACCGACTTCCTGCTCGTCAGTCTGGAACAACAAACCGTGGAGCACTACCTGCGCCAAAGCGACTCGTCGTGGCTGTATCAAAGGCTGGAGTTGGCCGACACGGTTAAGCTCACCAGCATCGGCTGTGAGTTGCCTGTAGCCGCGTGCTTTGCCCGGATGGACATGTGGCGAGACAGTTAGCAAATGTGCGGTCCCAGCGCTTCGATGGCCCAAAACGTGGAGCAAGGACGCATCGTCCGCCTCCGTGAATGCGACGAAACAAGACAAGGCCTTCCCAAGGCAAGCGCAGGTGAGCCTTGGCCTAGCTGACGCAACAGAACAGGCTGCTCGCGCGTGGAGTGTCGGGCCAACTCCATACCTTCAACGTCGCCAAACAATCAGGTTCCACAGTGGGAAAACGCTTTGAACATCAAGTCGGGATAAAAACGCTAAAATATGCTCAAGCTCGCAAAATCGAGGCTCAAACACTCATACCACACAAAAACACAGCAGCACTTTATCAGAACAACTACGCACAAAAATCACATTCATCGGCTTGCGCCCCATGCCAGACATGCCTGATAATGCCAGCCGTTATGAATAACCTATATCGATTTCAGGTTGTAGTCGCAGCTTTAGCGATCTGTCTCTCATCGTGCGTCATGCCTCCCCCCTTCCCTGGACCAGGCGCGGGGCCCAATCCATGGGGCGACAATGCACCTGGCGGAAACTGGGGCGCGCCCCCAGAACCCCAGCCTAACGGAGGCGGTTCTAGCGATGCCGAGCGACGCGCCTTCACCCAAGGATACAACGACGGCCTCAGCGATGCCCAAAAGAACCTGACGGCAGAAGTTCTGAGGCATGGAGCCGCGTATCAACGATCGCCGAACCGGGCCGAATACACGGCTTATAGCAATGGGTATTCACGTGGTTACGGTGATGGCAGACGCTTAGGCGGCGGTGACACGGCTGCAGTGCGTGCCGCTTCTCAGGCGGGATACAACGATGGGCTCAGTGACGGACGTTCTGGCCTCACGGCAGAGGTTCTGCGCCACGGTGCGTCCTATCATCGCGCCGGTCGCGAAGCCGAGTATGATGCCTATTGTTCGGGCTACTCTAAGGGTTACGGCGAAGGCAAGCGCAACGTGGGAAACAACGGAAATGGAGCGTTCAGACCGCTCCCTGGCGTGCGTCCTGACTTCGGTCACGTTCCTTTCAACCTGCCCGACCAAGCTGCAGTCCAGGCTGCCTCGCAGGCAGGCTACCGGGATGGATTGGGCGATGCCCAACGTGGTCTGACCGCCGAGGTGCTCCGTCATGGTGCCCCCTATCACCGTGCAGGCCATGAAGCAGAATACAGGGCTTACTCCGACGGTTACTCGAAGGGCTTCGGGGAAGGCCGCAGAAACAGGCGTTGATCGGTTTCTTGTCAGCCTCCTGGAGTGCGGTGGCAGAGATTCGCGGGGCAGCCCCGCGAATCGGCGACACCGCTTTCGTCGGAGCGATCAGCCTTTCGAGAGGGCGAGGACTTCATCGTCATGGGCTTCGACGACAGCGGTGTGGCAGAAAGCTGCCGCGACGAGCGGAGTTTCGTGGGTTTATGAATTGACGACCTGCTCGAGTAGCCCGCGGAACGGGCCATCAGGATATACAAGACGCCATAGCGTTTTACTCCCAGTGTGTTGCGACCATTCCTCTTTCAAAGATTCAATCCCCTGATACAGCCTCTCCTCGGGCACTTTCCTCATTTCTTGTGCGGCGATAATGGTCCTTACCCAATCGCAGAAGCTGTCGAACTCAGCGTCATTGGCAAAGCCATCTATCGGCTGCCAATGGCAGTGGGTTAAGTTGCTGGCTATGTCAGATAAAGGTTTTGTTCAAAATGTAATCAAAGCGGCAACTTCAATGCTTGGCTTTCCTCACTCCCCAATCCAAACCCCCGTCCCTTCCGGCACCAAGTCATACAGTTCGATCAACGCCTCCGTCTTCAGCCGCACACAGCCGTGACTGGCTTGCTGGCCGATCTTGAGTTCGTCGTTGGTGCCGTGGATGTAAACGTAGCGGTCGTAGGTGTTGGCGTTGCGCGGCTCTTTTCCGGCGAGGCGGAGGATGCGCGTCAAAATCAAATCATCGGCTAGTTTCTCGCCCTGCCATAAGCAGACGGGTTGGCGGGCTTTGAAGATGGTGCCGACAGGCGCGTCGGTGCCGTGCTTGTCCTGCACGATGAAGTGGCCGAGCGGGGTCTTGTTACTGCCTTCGGTGAAGCCGATGCCGAACTTGGAGGTCGAACATGGCCAGTCCTTCAGCAGGCGCGGGCCATCCCAGAGCTGGAGGCGCTGGGTGGCGATGGAAATTTCAATGCGGAGACGCGACGGTTGCATGTGGTGAAAGGGGCCTTAGACTGCGCCCCCTTTTTACCTCAACACCCATCATGAGCAACTTGAAGCATGTCGCCATCGCCGGAGCCACCGGTGCCGTCGGCGCGGAGATGATCCGCTGCCTGGAAGAGCGCAACTACCCCGTCGGTCAACTGACCCTGCTGGCCTCCGCACGCAGCGCGGGCAAGACGCTCAAGTTCAAAGGCGAAAACATCGTCATCAAGGAGTTGACCAAGGACAGCTTCAAGGGCGTGGACGTGGCGCTGTTCAGCGCAGGCGGTGACATCTCGCGCGAGTTCG